>JAACVI010000063.1 GCA_009992505.1 Myxococcales bacterium | reverse complement strand
CCTGCCGCCGCGCCTGCCGCCGCCGCGGGACCGTTGAAGTGTCCGAGCTGCAACGGCGACGTGCCCTTCAACTTCAAGTTCTGCGGCACCTGCGGTCACAACATGTCCGCGGTCCAGGCCGCCGCCACGCCCGCCGCTGCCCCGGCCCCTGCCGCCGCGCCCGCCGCCACCCCATCCGCCGCGAACGCTCGCGGGAGCCTCGTGCTCATCCGCCCTGACGGCACCGAGGGCGAGACCTACCCTCTGGGCGATGGCGCCACCGTCGTGGGCCGGGACTCCGCCGGACCCTTCGCGAGCGATGCCTATCTCTCGCCCCAGCACGCGGAGTTCACCTTCGAGGGCAACGCGGTCGTCGTGCGCGACAAGAACAGCCTGAACGGTGTGTTTCGCAAGATCGCGGCCGAGCAGCCCGTCGCGCTGGCGGATGGCGCCGTGTTCCGCGTCGGCCAGGAGATCCTACGCTTCGAGGCGCTCGCGGAGGCCAAGACCGTCGCCGATGGCACCGAGGTCATGGGCAGCCCGAACCCGGGTTTCCTGGGCCGCATTCGGCTCGTGGTCGGTCGTGATGGTTACGGCAGCTCCTACTGCGTGCCGCCCACGGGGATGCACCTCGGGCGCGATCGCGGCGACATCATCTTCCCCGACGATGGCTACGTCTCGGGCCTGCACTGTCGCATCCACGGCGAGCCCGGCGCGGTCCATCTCACGGACGTCGGCAGCTCGAATGGCACCTTCCTCCGGCTCGAAGAGCCCACGCCGCTGCCCACCGGGAGCCTGCTCCTCATGGGCATGCAGCTCTTCCGCGTCGAGTACTGAGCCCGTCGAGCCGTGGGGCGCTACCAGCCCTGCGGGATGCGTTCGAGCAGGAACTTCTCGATGCGCAGCCCGATGGTGCCCGGCTGTTCCACCGGCGCGGCGTGGCTGCCACCGCGGATGCGCATGAACTCCGCATCGGGGATGGCGTCAGCCATGGCCTTGGCCAGCGCGGGCGGCGTGAAGGTGTCGCGGTCCGCCGCGATCACGAGGGTCGGCACCTCGATCGCCGGCAGCAGATCTTCCGCGCTGTGGTCTCCCGCGAGGCGCAGCATCGAGAGGAAGACGTCGGGATCCATCACCGAGATGTGGTCCCAGTAGGTGACGAAGTCCTCCTCGCGGATGGTCGCCGCGTCGACCTCGCCGCTGAGCTTGGCGATGCGATAGGCGAGCCGTGACGGCACGCGGCTCCAGAGCGCGCGCGCGAGACCGCGGCGGCTGCGCGCGGTCTCGATCACCCGCGGCAAGACCTGACTGAGCAGGTCGCTGCCGTGGAAGCTGTGGGTCACGCGGCCATAGCTGCCACAGAGCAGGACCATGCCGACGACGCGCGCCGGGAAGTGGCGGTAGGTCTCGAGGCAGACCTGCGTGCCCATGGAGTGGCCCGCGAGCAGCGCCGATTCGACCTCGAGGTGATCGAGCACGACCGCGAGGTCTCGGGCCAGGGCGACCATGTCGAGGCGAGCCGGATCCACCGGCGGACCGCTGCGACCGTGACCGCGGTAGTGCCAGCGGATCACGCGATGCTTCTTGGCCAGCTCCGGTCCGAGGTAGCGCCAGGCGAAGCCGTCGCATCCGATGCCGTCGTTGAGCACGATGGCTGGCCCTTCACCCATCGTGCCCCAGAAGAGGCGGGTGCCATCGGCAGCCGAGACGAAGCCCTGTGCGTCGAAATCCAATCTTGCTCCAACCGGGTGCGAGGCCCGATCGCTCTCCGGTCAGTCGTCGGAGTCGGCGTCGTCCTCGATGTCGTTCACCGAGGGAAGCTTCCGAATATCCGAGAGTCCGATCTTTACGCAGCGCTGCACGATCCACGAGAGCGAGCGATCGAGACGCGCCGCCTCCTGCTGGATCTCCTGGAGCATGACCTCTGGGAAGTACAGGCTTTGCTTGCGTTTGTCCGTTTTCGCCACCATGCCGTACTCCAATTCGCGAGGATACCGATTCGCGAAGATACCGTCGCGAGCGCGCCAGGGTACACTCGCCGCGTCGATGTCGCTCAGGCTACTACATCACCCCGGATGTCTGTCAATGCTCTGAGTCCGAGCGCGGGCCGTGACAGCAAAGACCCTCGTGTAATCTAGGAGTTCGCATGCGCCGAATGATCAAGGCCCTCGCCCTCGTCTCCGCCGGTGTTTGGCTCGGCGCCCTCGGCGTGGCCCACGCGACGCCCGAGCAGGAGAGCCCCTATCCCAACCTCGGGGTGTTCGCCCGCGCGCTGGTGCACGTGGAGACGAGCTACGTCGAGGACGTGGACCAGGACACGCTCGTCTACGGCGCGATTCGCGGCATGGTCGCCACCCTCGATCCCCACTCGGCGTTCCTGGATCCGGACGAGGTGCGCCTGCTCGAGAGCGACACGGACGGTCGCTTCGCCGGCGTGGGCGTGGAGATCTCGGTGCGCGACGGCTGGCTCACGGTGCTGGGCGTCTTCCCGGGCGGCCCCGCGGCGGCGGCGGGCGTGAAGCCGGGTGATCGCTTCCTCCGCATCGAGGGCCGTGGCGCTCGCGACATGCGCATGGACGACGCCGTGCGCGTGATGCGAGGTGAACCGGGCACGCGCGTTCACGTCGCGATTCGGCGCGAGGGCGAGGAGTCGGACCTCGAGCTGGACCTCACGCGCGCCATCATCGACGTCCCGCCCGTGGATGCGCGCTTGTTGCCGGGAGGCATCCTCTACGTCTCCATCGCCTCCTTCCAGTCCAACACGGCGGACGAGCTCGACGCGGCTCTGGACGCGGGCGTGCGTCAGGCCCGTGCGTCAGGTGGGATTCGAGGCTTGATGCTCGACCTGCGCAACAACCCCGGCGGCCTCGTGGACCAGGCCGTGCGTGTCTGTGACGAGTTCCTCTCCTCGGGTGTGATCGTGTCGACCCGCGCCCGTGGCGGTCGATTGCTCTCCGAGTCTCGCGCGTCGCTCCTGGGCACGCGCCCGGACTGGCCCATGGTCGTGCTGGTGAACGAGCTCTCGGCCAGCGCCGCCGAGATCGTCGCGGGCGCTCTGCACGATCAACATCGGGCCACCCTGGTGGGTGATCGCACCTTCGGTAAGGGAAGCGTGCAGAACATCATCGACCTGCCCGACGGCAGCGCGCTGAAGCTGACCATCGCGCGCTACTACACGCCCAGCGGCGGTTCGATCCAGGCGCGCGGCATCGAGCCCGACGTCTCCGCTCCTCAAGATCTCGGTGGCCAGCACGGTCCGGAGGGAGCTTTCCGCGAGGCGGATCTCGAAGGACACCTCGACGGCGCCCCGACGCACGAGGAGAGCGGCGCCCGGCGCAACCTCCCGCGGACGCCCGACGCCTCCGCCGCGCCCGACGAGCCGTTCCACGCCGACACACAAGCGCGCACGGCCTACGGCGTGATCGAAGCTCTGGCCCAGGCGCGCACGCGGCCTTAGATGGCCTCCGCTCAGCTGCGGCGAACGAGGTGCACGAACTCGACGTCGCTTTCGCTCTCCGCGGGGCGACGGCTGCGCTCTTCGAATGCCGCGCGATCGAAGTCGGGGAAGTACACGTCGCCCGCCACCTCGCGGTGCACCTCGGTCAGGAAGAGCTCGGTCACGCGTGGCATGGCCAGGCGGTAGATCTCCGCGCCACCGATGATCATCGGCAGCGGATCGCCCGCCGCGCGCACGAGCGCCTCGTCCAGGCTGGCCACGCGTTCGGCGCCCTCCGCCACTGGCGCACGCGTACGGCTCAGGACGAGGTTTGGACGACCGGGGAGCGCCCGCCCGATGGAGTCGTGCGTGCGTCGGCCCATCACGAGCGCGTGTCCCATGGTGACGCGTCGGAAGTGCTTCAGGTCTTCGGAGATGCGCCAGGGGAGGGCGTCGCCATCGCCGATCACACCCTCGTCGCTCATCGCGACGATGGCTGCGAGTGGACGCATCAGATGGACACCGCGGCGCGGATGCGCGGATGGGGGTCGTAGCCTTCGAGTCGAAGGTGCTCGAAGCGGAAGTCCTCGAGCTCACGCACGTTCGGGTCGAGCGTCAGCCGCGGCAGGGCACGGGGCTCGCGCGACAGCTGCTCGCGCGCTTGCTCCACGTGGTTCGTGTACAGGTGCACGTCCCCGAAGGTGTGCACGAAATCGCCCACCCCAAGCCCCGTCACCTGCGCCACCATGTGCACGAGCGCGGCGTAGCTCGCGATGTTGAAGGGGACGCCGAGGAAGTAGTCCGCGCTGCGTTGGTAGAGCTGCGCGCTGAGCTCTCCGTCCTGCACGTAAAACTGGAAGAGCGTGTGGCATGGGGGCAGCGCGACCTGATCGGCTTCCTCCGGATGCCAACCCGTGACCAGGATGCGTCGGCTCGAGGGGTTCTTCCGGATGCTCGCGATGGCGCGCGCGATCTGATCGACGCCGTCGTTCTCGTAGGATCCATCCGCGCGGAGGGTGGCGCCGAAGTTCCGCCATTGATGACCGTAGATGGGTCCGAGATCTCCAGGCTCGCGCCCGAAGCGCGCGGTCTGCTCGGCCGTCGCCCACTCGTCCCAGATGCTCACGCCCACGGCCTGCAGGCTGGCCACGTTCGTCTCGCCGCGCAGGAACCACAAGAGCTCGTGCAGGATCGACTTCAGATGCACCTTCTTCGTGGTCAGGAGCGGGAACCCCTGGCGCAGATCGAAGCGCAGCTGACGCCCGAAGAGCCCCAGCGTGCCCGTGCCCGTCCGATCCGACCGGGGCCTGCCCTGCGTGAGCAGCTCCTCGAGCAGCCCGAGGTAGACGCGCATCAGGGCGCTTCTTCCACTTCGGGCGCGACCTCCGGCGGCTGGTCGCGGCTACGGTCGCGCCGGATGGAGTAGCGCACCAACGCGCGCAGGATGTCGTTGCGCTGGAGATCGCCCACGAGGCGCTTCACGTCTTCGTAGATCGACGGATCGGTCAACAGGCCGCCAATCGTGCCGCGTCCGGCGCGCACGTCCGCGGTGATGGACGCGAGATCCGCGCTGGCCGCGTTCAGGTGCGTCATCAGCTCGCCACCGTCCTCGCCGTAGATCAGCTCGTGGGCCATGCCGTTGCCCTCACGCACGTCGTGGAGCAGCGTCGCGAGTTCGGTCGCCGCCTCGCCCAGATGAGTCACGGCTTCCGCGCCGTCGTGGCCGTACAGGACCTCGTGGACGCTACCGTCGCCGTGGTTGATCTCGTCCGTGATGGCGCGGATGCCGCGCGCCGCGCCCGTGAGCTCGGTGCTGGCCGTGCGCAGGCTGTGCAGTGTGGCGCTGAGATCGTCGGCGGTGCGCGAGTCCGTCATCAGACGCTGGGCCACGCCGTTGCCGTTGGCCAGCATGCCCGTGATCTGGGCGAGGTTGTGCGCCGTCTCGGACATGTCGTCGGAGAACTGCTGATTCGCGAAAGGATCGGTGGCCAGCCGCAGGTTCTGCGCGACGCGCCCCACCGAGTGCATCGTGTCGCCGGCCTCATCGAGCATGGCCTCGAGCCCACCGCCGACGTCCACCGGCAGCTCCTGCTCGGGATCCCACGCGGGTAGACCGCTGCCCACGCTGATGGCGATCAGCCGATCGCCGAGCATGCCCTTGGAGCCGATGGTGACCACGCTGCATTGGGCAGGCTCGGGATCGGTGGGCACGGGCGTGCCGTCGATCGCGGCGGCGCGGCGTCGCGCGGCGAGGTCCTCGCGGGCCGTGTTGTGGGCGTCCCGCTCCGCCGGCGTGCACTGCTCGGGGGTGCCTCGAATCAGCTCGGCGGCGGACTTGACGATGTCGAAGTCGACCCGGATGCGGCCGTCGTCGGCGAACTCGACGCTCCCCACCGTGCCCACGGTCACGCCCGCGACGCGCACGGGGCTGCCGGCGCGCAGGCCGCCGACGTCGTCGAAGGAGGCGTAGAAGCTGGTCTTGCGCTTGAAGACGTTGCGCTGGTTGCCGATCAAGAACGCGACCGAGCCGCCCACGACGAGCGAGACCAGGACGAAGACGCCGACACGTAGCTCCGCGCGAGGATTGCGACGCATCAGCCGACGCTCCTGAGCAGAGTCTCGGTGTCCTCGTCTTCGGGGGCGTTGCCGTCGATGAAGTCGCGCACGATGGGCTCCGGGGTCTGCCGGAACTCAGCCGGCGTGCCGCTGAATACCACACGCCCGTCCTGAATCATCGCCATTCGATCGCTGACCAGGAAAGCGCTGTGCATGTCGTGGGTCACGACGATGGAGGTCACGTCCAGACTCCTCTGCAGGTGGAGTATCAGGTCGTCGATGCGGGCGACGTTGATCGGGTCGAGTCCGGTCGTCGGTTCGTCGTACAGGAGCACGCGGGGTTTCATCGCGATCGCGCGCGCCAGGCCCACGCGCTTCTGCATGCCCACCGACAGATCGGCGGGCCACATGTCCTGCGTGCCCGGGAGGCCGACGTATTCGAGCGCCTCCTCCACCCGTGCGTCCATCTCCGACTCGGGGAGCGTTTGGTGTTCGCGCAGGCCGTAGGTGATGTTGTCGCGCACCGACAGGGAGTCGAAGAGGGCCGCGCCCTGGAAGAGCATCGCCACCTGCTGGCGCACGGGGCCGTATTGCTCCTCGGCGAGCTCCGAGACGATCTCTCCGTCGTAGCGGATCGTCCCCCCGTCGACACGGAGCAGGCCGATCAGCAGCTTGAGCAGCACGCTCTTGCCCTGACCCGATCCGCCGACGATCGTGAGCGCCTCGCCCTCCTGGACGTCGAGGTCGAGGTGTCGATACACGACCTTGGGGCCAAAGGCCTTTCGAACCCCTCGAAACTCGATCAACGCCACGGCGGGAGTCTACTCGACCCGGGCGCTGGCAGCGACCCGCACGGGCTCGGGATGACGCCGCCCAAGACGTCGGGCCCCGGAGGCGCTAGGCTGCCGGGGTGGACCTGACCTTCCTACTTCCACCCGCAGTCGGCATGGCGCGCGCGCGCGCGCGTGGCGAGCTGCTCGCGGCGGGCCTGTCGCAAGCGGTCGGACGTCCGCTGCGTGTGGAGATCGCCACCGACTACGCCGACCTCACCCTGCGTGCGCGTACCGGGGCGGTCCACCTGGTCTGGGCTCCCGCCATGGCCTGCGCCCACCTCGAGAGCGCCCGCGCGCTCTATCGAGTCGTGCGGCACGGTCGCGACCATTACCGCTCGGCGTTGATCGCCCGCCGCGATGGGCACGTCTCCCTGCACGCGCTCGCACGCGTGCGCGCGGCCTGGGTCGATCCGCTCTCCCTCGGCGGCTACCTGCTCGCCATCGAGCACCTCGAGGAGCTCGGTCTCGAACCCTTCACCACGCTCGGGGCGCAGACCTTCCACGGCTCGCACCCGGCGGCGCTCGCGGCGCTGCTCGCGGGGGACGCGGAGCTCTCGGCCATCTCTGTGGCGGCCGAGGGAGACGACGACATCGTCGAGGCCATCGCCTTGCACGTGGGGCGCGCGGGGCCCGACCACCTGCACGCCCTGGCCGTCACGCGCTCGGTTCCCTCCGATGCGCTGGCGCTCACGTCGGGCCTCTCGGAGGATGAAGCGGAGGAGATTCGTTCGCGCCTCTTCCCCGATCCCGAAGGTGGCCGCGGCGCGTCCGCGCTCTGCCTGGCGATGGAGAGCGAGGGCTTCGTTCGGGCGCAGGCCAGCGACTACGAGAGCGTGCTCTCCCTCGACGCGATCGCACGTCGCGCCTAGCTCGCGACCTGGGGGCGCGCTTCCACCACGACGTTCTCGTCGGCGTGACCCGATGCGGTGTGCCGTTGCTGCAAGGCGACGGTCGGGCTGGTCGCGAGGATGCGGATCCCGCGGCAGCCTTCCATGGCCGCCGCCACGCGCTTCATGTCCGCGAGCAGCATCAGCTCGTCCTCGTCCAGGGGGAAGAGATCGCGCAGATCGAGGCGCACGCGGAAGGCCGCACCGCCGGTGGCCTCCAAGGCTCGCGCGTGTGCCTCGGCCAGCTCGCGCAGGGCCTTGAGCGTCAGCTCTCCACCGATTTCGATGCCCAGCAGCGAATCGTCAGGGCTGTAGTCGATGCGCCACACTGTAGGACCATGACAGATCCGAGGCCGTGTGGCGAAGCCATCCCTCGCTCATGGCCAATTCACCCGAGAATGCCGGCCGAGCGAGGGAACAGCCGAGCGAGGGAACAGTGGAGTGATGGGACAGCCGAGCGAGGGAACAGCCGAGCGAGGGAACAGCCGAGCGAGGGAACAGCCGAGCGAGGGAACAGCCGAGCTACTGAACGGCGCCCGGATTCTCGAGCGAGATGATCTTGAAGCCCTCGGGGAAGAGGCAGGCCGTGACCTTCGCTGTGCCCGAGGTGTAGCGGTAGCATTGGGTGATGTCGGCGCCGAGCGAGGTGGCGAGCGCCTCGTCGTCACTGCCGGCCGCACCGTGAGCCTCGGAGCGGTTGTTGTCTCCGAAGGCGGCGATGGTGTCGTCCGTCACCTGGCAGGCCGTGCCTTGCAGCTGCGGGAAGACCTGCGCGTGGAAGCTCTGGGACGTGCCCGAGCCGCTTGGATCGACGCGACAGCTGGCCTTGATGCCCGTGAGCGTGAGCGTGAGCGTGAAGCGGTTCAGCTCGGCGGCGATGTCTTGACCGCCAGACTGGACGGCGTTCTTGGCCCTGTAACAGAGCCAGCTGCCCAGGGCGCAGCTGACCATGATGATGAACAGGCAGCCGACGCCGACGCCGATCAGGATCTTCTTCTTGCTGCCGCCCGAGGGAGGTGCGCCACCCGGTGCGCCGCCTGCGGGAGGTGCGCCGCCTGCGGGTGCGAAGCCTCCACCCTGCGCGGGCTGGCCGCCCGCGGGCGCGCCGTACCCGCCCGCTGCGGGCGCACCGAATCCGCCCGCTTCGGCCGCGCCGAATCCGCCGGGCGTGGGAGTGCCGGGCGCGGGAGTGCCTCCGCCGAATCCGCCCGCTGCGGGCGCACCGAATCCGCCGGGCGCGGGAGTGCCGGGCGTGGGAGTGCCGGGCGTGGGAGTGCCGGGCGTGGGAGTGCCTCCGCCGAATCCGCCCGCTGCGGGCGCACCGAAGCCACCGGGTGCGGGAGTGCCGGGCGTGGGAGTGCCTCCGCCGAATCCGCCCGCTGCGGGAGCGCCGAAGCCGGCCGCGGGAGGCGCGCCGAAACCAGCAGCGGGAGGCGCGCCGAAGCCGGCCGCGGGAGGCGCGCCGAAGCCGGCCGCGGGAGGTGCGGCAGCGGGAGGCGCACCGGGAGGCGGCGTCATGGGTCCGAGCATGGTCGCTTGGAAGGCCATGTCCTTCTTGGCGTGGGGCGCGCCTGCCTGCACGGGACCACCTTGCACGGGACCTCCGGGTGCCGCGGGGGGCGGAGCCGCAGGGGCCGCCGGCGCGGGCGGGGCCGCCATGCCGGTCATCATCATCGTGCCCTTGAACTTCGGCGCAGCGCTCTTCTGCGGCTTGAGTTCAGTGCTACACGACGCGCAGCTCTGGGCTTCGTTCGTGTTAGGCTTGCCGCAGTTGGGACAGTAGACGGTCACGGAATTCCCATCCGCCCGATCGAGGCGGGCCTAGAGCGGCGAGCGGACCACGACCATGGAGTCACCCCGCCACCCGTTGAAAACGTCCGGACCTTAGCCCGAATGCGCACGTCTGGGAAGGCCGGCTTCGTGTGCCTGCTCATGGACCCCCTGTCGCGCGTCGAGCCCCCTGTTTTTGGGGATTTCCGGCGTCCTCTATAGCTTGACAGACGCGATGTCGGGGCCTAGCGTCCGCACGCCCAAAGAGCCCCTCGGGGCTAGCCTTGGCGGGGCGAACGCCCATACGGCGAGCGCTGCGCTGGGTTGCTCACCGCATGGCTGGTCCACCAGGCATCCGGGTCGTGGAAATCAGCGACCCATCCACTCCGAACGCAGTCCACTCCCGAACGCAATCGACGTCCCCGGACCGGCAAGAGCTCGAGAACATCATGCCATTTGCCCTCACAGCCGAGCGAGACAAGCAGGTCGAAGCACTGCTCGCGCGCTATCCCAATACCCGCGCCGCGCTCATCCCCGTCCTCTGGGTCTGCCAGCGCCAACACGGCTGGATCAGCCCGGAGGTGATCGATTGGGTCGCCCAGCGCCTCGATCTGTCGACCGCCAGCGTGAAGGGAGTCGTCACCTTCTACACGATGTTCTTCGACAAGCCGGTCGGTGAGCATGTGATCTGGGTCTGCCGCACACTCAGCTGCGATCTGCGCGGCGGCAAGGCGATCCAGGAGCACCTCGAGAAGCGCCTCGGTTGTCACGCCGGCGGGACCAGCGCCGACGGCAAGTTCAGCCTGATGAAGGCCGAGTGCCTCGCCGCCTGTGGTCAGGCACCGATGGTTCAGATCGACGACGACTACCACGAGAATCTCACCGTCGAGTCTCTCGACCGGATCCTCGACAGTGTCACCTCAGCCAGTGTCACCTCAGCCAGTGTCACCTCAGCCAGTGTCACCTCAGCCAGTGTCGGCTCCACGCCGGCGCAGGAGGCCTGAATGGGCGCCGACCTCGAACCCATCCTGTCGTCGCGCTACGGCGTCACGGATAGTCACCGCCTCGCCGTGGCCGAACGCCACGGCGCCTACGCCACGGCCCGCAAAGCCCTCACCACGATGCAGCCGGCCGCCATCACCGAAGAGGTCAAGAAGGCCTCCCTTCGTGGTCGCGGTGGTGCCGGTTTCCCCGCCGGCATCAAGTGGGGCTTCATCAACGCCAAGCCCGGCGACGACATCTACCTCGTGGTCAACGGCGACGAGAGCGAGCCCGGCACCTTCAAGGATCGCACGATCCTCAACCTCGATCCCCATCGCCTGATCGAGGGCGCGCTCATCACCTGTTACGCCATCGGCGCACACACGGCCTACATCTACATCCGTGGAGAGTTCGCGCATGCGATCGCCATCCTCGACGCCGCCCTCGAGGAGGCGCGCGCCAAGGGCTACGTCGGCGCACATCCCTTCGGCAAGAACTACCCGATCGAGATCTTCACCCACTCGGGCGCGGGCGCGTACATCTGCGGCGAAGAGACGGCGCTGCTCAACTCGCTCGAGGGTCGCCGCGGCGAGCCTCGCCTCAAGCCTCCCTTCCCGGCCATCAAGGGCGCCTTCGGCATGCCCACGATCGTCAACAACGTCGAGACCATCTCCGCCGTGCCGGACATCATCCAGATGGGCGGCGAAGCCTGGTGCAACCTCTCCCGGCTCGCTCTGCGCGACGGCGGCGTGCGTCTGTACGGCGTCAGCGGCCACGTGAAGAAGCCCGGCGTCTACGAGGCGCCCGTGGGCATCACGATGCGCGAGCTCATCGACGTCTACGGCGGCGGCATGCTGCACGACGATCGGCCGCTCAAGGCCGTGATCCCCGGTGGATCCTCCACGCCCGTGCTGCGTCCGGATCGCATGGTCGACGCGCCCGCGGAAGATCATCCGCTGCACGAGTGGCACGGCAAGAGCGAGATCGACGTGCCCATGGGCGTCGACACCTACCGCGCCCTCGGCACCATGCTCGGCACCTGCTGTGCCACGGTGATGGACTCGTCGGTCAACATGGTCGACGTCGCCCGCAACCTGATGCGCTTCTACCGGCACGAGTCCTGCGGTCAGTGCACGCCGTGCCGCGAAGGCTCGGGTTGGTTGCAGAACACCCTCGAAGAGATCTGCGAGGGACGGGGTCAGCCCGAAGATGTCGCGCTCCTGGTCGACATCGCCAACAACATGATGGGCAACACCATCTGCGCGTTCGCCGAAGGCACGGCGATGCCGATGCTCGGCCTGGTTCGACAGTTCCTCGAGGAGTTCGTCGAGGTCGCGGCCAAGGGCTTGCCCGAGGGCTACCGGCACGACGACAGCACGCGCGCCGCAGTCGAGACCAACGAGGTGACTTCATGAGCACACCCAACATGGTGCTGCTGATCGTGAGCGGTCTGCTCGCGCTCGGTGGCGCTCTAGGCACCGTCGCCGCCAACCGCCCGCTCCGCGCGGCCGTCGCCCTGCTGGTGAACATCGTGGCGTTGTCGGGGATCTTCCTCTCCCTCCACGCGCAGTTCCTGGCGATGGTCCAGCTGATCGTCTACGCGGGCGCCGTCGTCGTGCTCTTCGTGTTCGTGATCATGATGGTCGGCGCCACGGAGAAGGTCCCTCGGACCCTACGCGGTCTCACGCCCAGGACATTGAGCCTGGTGCTGATGAGCCTGGTGGCGCTGATGCTCGTCTTCGGCGTGGTCTACGTGGCCATGCCGGCGCAGGACCTGCCCGAGGACTACGGTACGGTCATGGGTCTCGGCGCCGTGCTCTTCACGCAGGCGGCGCTGCCCTTCGAGATGGTCTCCATCACGCTAACGGTCGCGATCGTCGGTGCCTTGGCGGTCGGCCGAGGACGCACCCCCAAGGAGGCCGAGGCGGCCAAGGCAGCCGAGGCTGCGCGGCAGCTCGAGGGTGCCGAACGCCTGGCCGAAGAACGACGCATCTCCGCCGAAGTCTCGGCTCACGGCGGGCATTGAGCCCCTAGGAAGGCATTGGCTGTGGAATTCCCCATCGGTATCTACATCGCCTTGGCATCAGCGCTCTTTGGCATCGGCGCCGTCGGTTTCCTGATTCGGCGCAACGCGCTGATTCAGCTGATGAGCATCGAGCTGATGCTCAACGCCGTGAACGTCTCTCTGGTCGCGTTCAATCGCGCGCATCCGGAGACTCAGGCGGGGCAGGTCTTCGCCTTCTTCGTCATCGCCGTCGCGGCCGCGGAAGCGGCGGTCGGGCTCGCCATCGTGATCAGCCTCTACCGGCTCAAGCAGACCGTCGAGACCGACTCGGCAGACGAGCTGAGGTACTAACCCATGAATGAGCTTCTCTACGAGCGCGCGCTCGTCTGGATCATCCTCCTGCCGCTGATCGGGGCCGTCCTGAACGGCCTCTTGGGTCGCTTCGCGGACAAGAACCTGGTCAGCGCCCTTGGTGTCGGATCCGTGGCGGGCTCCTTCTTCCTCGCGCTGGTCTGCTTCGCCCACCTCTTCACCGGCATGGACGCGGCCAACGAGCACGGCGCCCAGATCGCCGTGACGGCCTATCAGTGGTTCCACCTCTCGCTGCCCACGTTCGGCGGAGGCGTCCACGAGGTCGGGATCGACGTGCGCTTCCTGATGGACGCGCTGAGCGGCCTGATGACCCTGGTCGTCACGGGCGTCGGTCTGGTCATCCACGTCTACAGCCTCGGCTACATGAAGGAAGATCCGGGCTACGCGCGCTTCTTCGCGTACCTGAACCTCTTCCTCGCCTCGATGCTCATCCTCGTGCTCGGCAGCAACCTGCCCGTGATGTTCGTCGGCTGGGAAGGCGTCGGCCTGTGCAGCTACCTCTTGATCGGCTTCTGGTACCAGACGCCGGCCTTCGCCGCCGCGGGCAAGAAGGCGTTCATCGCCAACCGCATCGGTGACTTCGGTGTGCTGATCGGCATGTTCATCCTGGTCAGCGCCGCGGGCTCCTTCGAGTTCGCCGACATCAACAGCGCCGCGCCCTCGCTGACGCAGCCCTTCTTCCTCGGCACCTGGCAGATGGGCACGCTCGCCACCGCGGCTGGCCTCTTCCTCTTCCTCGGCTGCACGGGCAAGAGCGCGCAGATCCCACTCTACGTCTGGCTGCCCGACGCCATGGCGGGCCCCACGCCCGTCTCCGCCTTGATCCACGCCGCCACCATGGTGACGGCCGGCGTCTACCTCACGTGCAGGCTCTCGCCCGTGTTCATGCAGTCTCCCGTCGCCATGGGCGTGATCGCGGTGATCGGCGCCTCGACGGCTCTGCTCGCGGCCAGCATCGCCGTGGCTCAGAAGGAGATGAAGAGGATCCTGGCGTACTCCACCGTGAGTCAGCTCGGCTTCATGTTCGCGGCCGTGGGCGTCGGCGCCTTCTCCGCGGGCTTCTATCAGGTCTTCACCCACGCCTTCTTCAAGGCCTGCCTCTTCCTCGGCGCGGGCTCCGTGATGCACGCCATCGGCTCGCATACGGACGCGGACATCTTCAGGCTCGGCGGTCTGCACAAGAAGATGCCGAAGACGAGCTGGACGTTCTTGCTGGCGGCTTGCTCCATCGCGGGCGTGCCGCTCTTCGCGGGCTTCTTCTCCAAGGACGGGATCCTG
>JAACVI010000111.1 GCA_009992505.1 Myxococcales bacterium | reverse complement strand
CGTCCCGGACCCGGTCGCCGAAGCTGCGCCAGAAGCCACGGCCGAGCCCGTGGTCGAGCCCACACCCGTGGCGGAGGCCGAGATCACGCATGCGGCGAGTCCGCGCGCCGCGCACGCTTCGCTGACGCCCAGGCCGCGGACAGACACCGCATCGGAGCGTGTGGCCGAAGCTGCTCCTGCCCAGACCACGAGCGCGCAGCCTGCCGCCACGCCCCACGCCGCCGTGACCGCCTCGCCAGTCCATCGCCCGGCTCCGGCGGTCCAGGCGAGCCGCGAGGACTTGCCCGAGGTGCCCTCGCGCGATCAGGTGCAGGCGGCCTTCACGCAGGTGCTCCCGACCCTGCGCGCGTGCACCAGCTTGCACGGCGCGGTGCCCATTCGCGTCACCATCTCGGGCTCGGGGCGCGTCACGACCGCCGTGGTTCAAGGAAACTTCGCGGGCACAGCCGAAGGTTCGTGCCTGGCGCGCGCCGTGCGTACGGCCCACCTGCCAGCGTTCCGAGAGGCACGCCTGAGCGTGAACTACCCGTTCGTGCTCTGATCGTCGTCGAGGCTCTCGGCCTCGCCGCGTAGCAGCTGCAGCATGCCCTCGACCTCCAGAGCCACTTCGAGCTCGGGGCTCGTCTCGAGGAAGCGCTCGAGGTAGGCGCGGGCGGCGGCGTACTCCCCGCGCTGGAAGGACACCATGCCGCATAGGTGCAGCGCGTCCGGATCCGTCTTGTCCAGCTCGAGCACGGCGCGACCCATGCGCAGCGCGTGCTCGTGGCGTCCGAGGAGCCGGAGGGTCTGTCCCGCAGCGACCCGAGCGCCCACGTAGGTCGGCACCAGCTCCAGCGCCTTGACGTAGCAAGCGAGCGCGCGCTCGAAGTCGTCCCGCTCGAAGTAGGCCGTGCCCAGATAGAAGTGCGCGTATTCGTTGTCGGGAGAGTCGACCAGCACGCGGCTCAGCTCGACCGCGGCCTCGTCCGCCTTGCCCTCCGCCAAGAGCTCGACGCCCTCCTCGACCTCGGACCAATGCCGCTCCTGCTCGGTGTTCATCCCTGTCTCCGTGTCTCTGAGCCAGCCGCGAGGCAAGCGCCCGGCGCCCAAAACGACACGAAGCCGACGCAATCAAGCGCCGACCTCGTGGCTCGAGACGCGATCGCCGCGTGGCCCAAGGCCCACGCCACGATGCGTCCGATCAGGATCAGATCAGATCGTGAAGTTCGCCACGTCCGCGCGCTGCTGGGGCGCGAGCACGTAGTTGTAGGCACCGATGACGCGGCCGCCCACGGCGATGGAGAGCGTCACCTGGGTCGGGCCCGCGTGGCTGTTGCACTCACCCCAGTAGTGGACCTGCACCTGGTAGTTGCCGGGCGGGGGGTTCGGCGTGTTCCAGAAGACGTTCTCGATCGTGTTGTTCGCCTGGTTCTGGTTGCACTGACCGCGCGCGTCGTGGTCGAGCTGACCGCCCGAGTTGGTCGTCGTGTGCGAGTAGCTGAGCGTCTCGCCCTGGGGGTCCGTGACGTAGAGGTCCATGTCCGCGCCGGTCGCCCAGGCGAGGGTGACCTGGATGTTGCCCGAGGAGTAGCCGCAGCCCTCGTCGATCTGGCCGTTGCAGTTGTCGTCGAGGCCGTTGCAGGCCTCGGCCGCGCCTTGCTGGCAGCTGGTCTGAATGACCGTGACACCAGCGGCGAGCTGGGGCTGCTGAACCTCGACCTGCACCGTGGCGTTGGGCGGAGGCGGGGCGCTGACCTGCACCGTGGCTACCGGATGGATGGGACGCACGCGCGCGCTGGTGGTGACGTAGCAGCCGCTCATGAGAACGGCGGCCAGAAGCGTTCCGCCGAGCAGCCGGACGGTCGTGTTTTGGATGGGCATCATCATTTCCTCTCCAGGGCCGACACGGCCCGACCCGACGATATACTCCATCTTTCCTCGGAGTGGGAGTCCGAGCGTCAATCCATTTCACACGGTAGGATGGGCCTCTGCGTGCGCACCGATGCCACACGTTTCTGCCCCCATTGCGTGGTGCGCTTCGGCCGCAGCGAGCGGTGCCCGCAATGCGACGAGCGGCCCCTGGACCTCAGGATTCCTGCGCGCCGACGGGAGGCCCTCCAGGCGATCGCGCGAGGGAGTTTGGGACGGGAGATGCACCAGGCGTGGCCCCTGCGGCTGGTGGCCGCGTGGATCAACCGGGCGTTCTTGCCCGCCTGCGCGTGCGCCTTCCTCGTGGGTGCGCTGCAGACCCACGCCCTCCGTGGCGGCGTGGCTGGCGCGGGCATCGCGGTCCTGGCTCAGATCGGGCTGATCCTGTTGCTGCTGGCGAGCTTCTTCACCCTGACCTGGGTGCGCAGCTGGTTCGACTTGCTGCGTCGCCCGAGACGCGACGAGCCTTCCCCGAGCGCACCCCTCGCGCTCCTGCCGCCGTCACCCGAGGTCGTCCCGGGCCTCGCCTTCGAGGGCATCGCGCGCCAGGAGTCGCGCTCCCACTCTCCCCTGGCCCACGACCCATGCATCGCCTACCGGCTGGTCGGGACAGCTCCTCTGGGACCGATCGACGACGGCGCCGCGACCACTTTCTTGCTCGAGACCGAGGACGGCGTCAGCACGCGCATCGAAGCATCCCGCTGCACGCTCGAGATCCCGGTCACGGACACACCCCGAGCCCTGCGGCCCGACCGCGAGCTGACGCGCTTCCTCGAGGACCGCGGCATCTTCCCCGAACGCGGGCCGCTCCATCTCGCCGAAGGCCTATTGCGTGACGGCGACCGCGTGATCGTGGAGGGCGCATTGGCCCCGATGGAAGAGTCCGAAGGCTACCGCGGGCGCCGCGAGACGCGCGTGCTGCGGGAGACGCTCGAGATCCCCTTGCGCATCCGGCGCGTCATGACCGAGAACGAAGCATGAGCGAGGACGAGCGAGCGTCGGGCCATCAGGGCAGAGCGAAGGCGAGCGGCGGCGAATGGACGCCCACCTTCTGTCGCCTGTGCGAGGCCTGCTGCGGACTCGAGGCGCGTGTCGTCGACGGCGAGGTCACGGCCTTGCGACCCGACGCGGCCCACGTGGCGTCCCGCG
>JAACVI010000062.1 GCA_009992505.1 Myxococcales bacterium | reverse complement strand
CCGATGGAGGGCGTGAGGGGATCGCCGCCTCGACGGGGCTTGGGCGCGGGACGCGCGGCCTGCTCGGACGCCGCCGCCACGGCCGCCCAGCCGCCGACCTCCGCGTCCACCAGGGTCGACGCCACGTCGTCTTCGTCCTCGTGCTCGTCCTCTCGCGCGGGCGCCTCGTCCCGCGCCAGCGGCAGCCCCCAGAGCGCGAGCCCGGTGGCCGCGTCCCGTGTCCGCACCAGCGAGACGTCCTCGTAGCACTCGAGCTTGAGCTCCGCGGCGAAGAGACACGCATCCACCAGATGTCCGCCCACCACGCGGATGCGCTCGCCGCGCTCCTGCGAGAGCGTGACGTGGAGGTGCGCCATGGGCGCGCCATCCTTGATCGACACGTTGCCCGAGAGGTGCAGGATCTCCGCGCCTCCTTGGACGCGCTGGGCGGGGCCGTAGGTCTGCGTCTCCTGATCGTACTCGCTGACCTCCGCCCATTCGACGGCGCCTAGGCCGGAGACCCAGCCGGCGACCACGCCCTGGGCGCGGGCCAGCTCGTCGAGGGCGACGGGGAGGCGGTCTCCACGCTCGGCGCGGAGGACCAGAGTTCGGCTCGGGGTGGCGTCAAAGCTCTTCACGGGCCGTTGATACCACGACCGAGCGCGCCGGGCTCGACCCGGCGTCGCGGGACGCGTAGAACCCCTGCCCGGAGGCTCGGAAGCAACCATGACCGAAGACGTCTACATCGAGGATCTTGCATCCCACGTGGGTGACCACGTCCGCATCAAGGGCTGGCTGTACAACCGCCGCGGCAGCAAGCGCATCCAGTTCCTGGAGCTCCGAGACGGCAGCGGCATCGTGCAGGCCATCGTCAGTGAGGCGGACGTCCCCGCCGACGTCTTCGCGCTGGCGGGCTCCCTCGAGCAGGAGTCGTCCCTGATCGTCGAGGGCGCGGTGCGCGCGCACCCGAAGCAGGAGGGCGTGTTCGAGCTGGGCGTCGACGCTCTGACGTTGGTCGCCGCGCCGAGTCGCGAGTACCCCATCTCCAACAAGGAGCATGGCGTCGAGTTCCTGATGGACCACCGCCACCTCTGGCTGCGGTCGAAGCGTCAGCACGCGATCCTGCGTGTGCGCGCGGAGATCATCGCCGCCGTGCGCGCCTACTTCGACGACCACGGCTTCACGCTCATCGACGCGCCCATCTTCACGCCCAACGCCTGCGAAGGCACGTCGACGCTCTTCGAGACCGACTACCACGGCTCCCCGGCCTACCTCACGCAGAGCGGACAGCTCTACATGGAAGCCGCCGCCGCCGCTTTCGGCCGAGCCTATTGCTTCGGCCCGACCTTCCGCGCCGAGAAGAGCAAGACGCGCCGACACCTCGCGGAGTTCTGGATGGTCGAACCCGAGGTGGCCTTCATGGACCTCGAGGGCGACATGGATCTGGCGGAGGACTTCGTGCGCAGCGTCGTGCGCCGCGTGCTCGAGCGCCGCGCACCGGAGCTGAAGGTTCTGGAGCGGGACACGACCAAGCTCGAGGCGCTGGACGGGCCCTTCCCTCGCATCCGCTACGACGAGGCGATCCGCATCCTCCAAGAGGCGGGCCAGGACACGAAGATTGGCGACGACTTCGGCGCCGACGACGAGACGCTGATCGCGTCCCATTTCGACCGCCCCGTGATGGTCACGCACTATCCCATGGAGCAGAAGGCCTTCTACTTCAAGAAGGATCCGAACGATCCGACGCGAGCGCTGTGCATGGACATGCTCGCGCCCGAGGGCTACGGCGAGATCATCGGCGGCGGCCAGCGCGAGGACGACCTCGCCACCCTCGACGCCGCCATCGAGGCGCACAAGCTGCCGATGGAGGCCTTCGACTGGTACCGAGACATTCGGCGCTACGGCGGCTTCCCCCACGCGGGCTTCGGCCTGGGCATCGAGCGCATGGTCGCCTACGTATGCGGCATCCACCACGTGCGCGAGGCCATCCCCTTCCCGCGCATGCTCAGCCGACTCTCGCCGTAGAGCGTCCGGCTACGTCGACGTGTCGGCGGACGGCTCGGCGGCGGGCGCGTCCGTGGTCGGCTCTCCCGCACCCTCGGCGTCCGCGACCGAAGACGCCTCGGCGTCCTCTTCTCGCAGGCGGTGCTCCTTGGCCTCGACGGCCTCGACGAAGAGCGCGAAGTACTCGCCTCCGCTGGTGAGGGCGAAGATCAAGCTCAGGTAGAGCACGGTCACGCCGACCTCGGTCAGGTCCGCCGAGAGCGAGAAGAAGAAGAAGTCGAGGGTGTAGCGGTGCTGCATGATCAGCAGCAGGATCGCGACCATCTGCAGCGCGGTCTTCTCTTTGCCGCCCTGGCGCGCGGCGATCACCACGCCTTCGCTCATGGCGATGGTGCGCAGCGCGGTCACGGTCAGCTCGCGACCGAGGATCACGATCACGGCCACGGCGCCCCACAGCGGGAGGCGGTCGAGGTAGACCATGAAGACGAGGGTCCCCATCACGAGCAGCTTGTCCGCGAGGGGATCGAGGAACTTGCCGAGCACGCTGATGAGACCGCGCTTGCGTGCGAGGTAGCCGTCGAGGAAATCCGTCGCGGCGCTGACGATGTACACGACCATCGCCCAGAAGTTGGAGCGAGGCGTTCCCTGGGCGAGGAAGTAGAGGACGAGCGGAATCAGCACGATGCGCAGCATCGTGAGCAGGTTGGGGAGGTTGAAGGCGTCCTCTCGGATTGACCGGGGACGACGCACTCGCGGTGGCGCAGCCACGGACCTCCTTACCCCAGCAGCAGAAGCCCGTCACCCCGGAAGCAGAGTGGCGGCGCGCCGGCCGAATAGGGGGCGGTCCCGCTCGCCACGCTGGGGAAGAGACGACCTGACCAGCCGACCACCCGCGCGGGGTCGACGCGCGCCTCGCGATCGGCCTGGACGCGGAAGCCCGTGAGCGGACGCTCCAGCGCCAAAGCGACCGCGCCCGCGCCACGAAGCTGCGCCACCATCATGGGCGCGCGTCCGAGCGGCAGCACGGCGCACTCCGTGCGCACCGATTCGACCAGGGCGAAGAGCACGGACTCGCGCACGAAGAGCGGGTCGTTCGTCTCGAGCTGGAAGATCTCGAAGGTCGCTCCCGCAGGGGGCGCCAGCAGAGCGGAGACGGGTCCGTGCCAGAGGAAGAGCGGCGTCGTGCCACCCAGACTCCCGATGACACCGGGCCCGCGCCCCGTGCGATCCAGCGCGACGGTGCGCAGCTCGCCCGAGACCGCCACCAGGCCGTCCACGCGAGAACAGATGGTGTCCTCCGTGGCCAAGAGCAGCTCGCCCGCGGCGCTCAGCGTGAGGCCGAGGCGCGTATCCGGCCAGGCCACCATCGCCTCCAGCGCTCGCGTCGAGGGGCCGCCGAGTCGATGGGGATCGGGTGCCGTGGGCGGTTTGGACGGAAGCGACTCGCGGGCCAACTCGACCGCATCCCAGCGGCCCGTGGAGCGTCGCCGCCGATGACCGCCCTCGACCTCGAGGGTGTCCGCCTCGACGGCCTCGAGCGCGTCCGCCGCGGCGAGGCTAAGGTCGCGCTTGGCCTGCTTGTCCAGCTCCTTGTCGGGCGCGGGGCTGAGCCCTGCCGACGAGCCGCCGAGCTCCTCCTCCATGCGGTGCGCCATGCTGGCTTGGCCGCCGCGCAGGAAAGCGTCCCGCGCCTTCTCGAAGTGGCCCAGACGCCACTCGACCAGGCCGAGGTAGCCCCAGGCGCGCTCGTGATCGGAGTCGAGCTTCAGCGCCGCGCGCAGCTGCTCCTTCGCCTCGTCGGCCTGGCCCGTCTTGAACAGCGCCAGACCCAGGTTCACGCGAAGCGCCGCCTGCGTCGGATAGGCCGCGACCAGGCGTGACCAGATCTCGATGGCGCGCGGGTACAGGCCGAGGCGAAAATAGACGCCCGCGAGCAAGTCCTGTGAGCGCGCGTCCTGCGGCTTGTCCCGCAGGGCTCGCTCCAGCTCGGCCTTGGCCTCGACCACCCTGTCCTGCATCAGCAGCTCGCTGCCTCGATACAGGTGGAAGAGGAATGCCTCCGCATCTTCCACCGGGGCCGTCCTGTCTGGATCTGATTGTGGGGTACGTTGCAGGGTCAGCCTCGTGCCGCAAGGTAGGGACCCCGCGCGGCCGCGTCAAATCACGATGCGTCCCGCGTGCCGCGGCGCGAAGGGTGGGTGGGTGAAAGGGCGGCGGGTTGCGCGGTGGGGAACCACTTTGTAGTTTGGGACGCGAGGCGGCCTGAGGGCTCGCCCTTCAAGCCCATGCCGAGTCCACCCAGCGCATCTGTCCATCCGAAGCGCAGCACGAGCGGCGTGCTGGCCGCCACGCTGGCGAACTTCGCCATTCAGGACTGGGGCGCCCTCGCCTTCCACGCCTACATGACCACGCGCGTGCTGCTGGCGCCGGACAGCCCGGACGCGACCATCGCCAGGCGCTTCTCGGCCGTGCTCTTGCTGATCACCGTCACGGCCTTGGCCCTGACGCGCGGCGAGCTGATCAAGAGCCAACGTGCGCGCGCCCTCGTCTATCGCATCGGCCTCTTCGCACCCATGCCGGGCAGCTACTTCGCGCTCAAGCACTTGCTGCCCGCGCTTCAGCCCCACCTGCTCGACGACGCGCTGCACCACCTGGATGTGCTGGTCCTCGGGCAGACTCCGTCGGTCTGGCTCGCCCAGTTCAACACGCCGCACGTGGTGGAGTGGTTCTCGTTCTTCTACTACAGCTACTTCTGGCTGCTCGCCCTCGTGCTCCTGCCCTCGCTCTTCCTCGATCACGGGCGGCGTTTCGTGGAGTTGATGCTGGGCGGCTTCATCGTCTGCGCCTGCGCCCACATCGGCTACACGCTGGTACCGGGCGCCGGGCCCCACGCCGCCATCCACTTCGCCGAGCCGATTCACGGTGGCTTCTGGTGGGGCCAGGTCGAGCGCACCGTGGCCGCCGCAGGCGCGCAGTTCGACATCTTCCCATCGCTGCACACCGGCTACCCCGCCTTCTTCGCCATCCACTTCTTCCTCAATCGCCGGGAGCGGCCCTACCGCTACACCTGGCCCATCCTCACCTTCTTCTCGCTCAACATCATGGTGGCGACGCTGCTGCTGCGCTGGCACTGGGCCATCGACGTGGGCGCCGGCCTCACGCTCGCCTTCGTGGCCCAGCGTGTCGCGCATCACCTCAGCGCGCGCGAGTTGGCTCGCGGAGCCGACGGGGATCCGCGCCAGCCGGTGTGGGAGCCGCTCGGCCCAACCTCGGGGCGTGCCAAGGCACTCGGCTAGCTTCGAGCCGCTTCCCCCTTCAGGGCGTTCCGATGGGGTCTGGCGGCGTCGAGCTGGGAATCCGCGGCGGCATCGGTGACGGCACCTGGCTGGCCTCGAGCAGCCCCGCGAGATCGCCAACCACATCGCCATGAGCGTCGGCGAAGACCGTCTCGCGCCCGTAGAAGGTGTAGACGCGCACGGCTCCGAGGGTCGCGTCCTGTCGGTCGGCGTCCCGGCGAAGTTGCCCGTCCTCCACACGCTCGATCAGGCCCCGGAAGTCGAAGACCGGTCCCCGCGCCACTTCGCCGACCTCGAGGGCGCCGGCGCGAATCCAGGCGCCGATCAGGGAGCGTCCCGGCGCCACCACGGCCACGGGCGCGCCTCCTTCGAACTGGTAGGACTCCACCCCGTCGCTGCTACGCCGAACCATGGTCGGATGCGCGCCGCGGAACTCGTACAGGCGAATGTCCTCGGTGCTCTGCTCGAAGCCCGGCACGGCCATGCGCTTCCACGCGCGCAGAGGTCGATAGTGTTCGTCGTAGACGACCTCCACGTCCGTGACCTGGCGCGACCACTCCTGGCGTACGGTGAAGATTCGCAGGCAAGCCCGCTGCGTCAGCGTGTAGCGCTCGACGACGCCCTGCTCGCGCATGTCCGGACCCGAACGCAGCACGCCCGAGGCGAGCTCCTCGGATGCGCGCAGCGGCTCGTCCCCACAGCTCGGGTAGGCGAGCCGGGGGACCGTGGCGATGGGTTTGCGCTTCAGACAGCTCTCGCAGCCCCCTGAGGCCACGAGCCATGCCAGGAGGAGCAGGCTCGCGAACCGCGGGCTACTCTTGCGCCGGTTCCCCATCGGCTTCCCCGGCCGGAAGCGTGGGCAGAGGACCTAGCTCGCCGCCCTGAGCGACGATGCCCGCCGCCGTGCCGTTCGCGAGCTCGCCCGTCCTGGGATCGATGCGACCGCCATTGTAGGCGTCGACGATGTTGCGATAACGGGTGTCGTTCATGGTGTAGGCCATGAAGAGCCCCATGAAGATCACGGCTCCGAGGAAGATCACCCGGTTGAAGGCGACGTCGTCCTTCAACTCCATGAAGAACCACACCACGAGCGCCGACTTGCAGGTCGAGATGATCACCGCGGCGGCCAGGTTCCAGTCGCCGAGGTTGATGTTGTAGGCCCCGACCGTGAGCGCCGTGAACATGAGGAGCCCGAGCAGCACGATCACGTGCCGTCGCGTCGAGGCGATGTGGGAGACCACCTCGCCGTCATCGGGGGACGAATGGGAATGGGATGCCGTGGATTCTGTCGTCATGGGTCGAAGCCTCAATCGATCAGGTAGAGCAGCGGGAAGAGGAAGATCCAGATGATGTCCACGAGATGCCAGTAGAGAGCGGTCATCTCCACCGGGGTGGAGTAGCGCTTGCTGAACTCGCCCTTGCGATTGCGGTTCCACATCCAGCCCATCACGAACATGCCCACGAGCACGTGCAGACCGTGGATGCCGGTCATCACGAAGTAGAGCCCGAAGAAGGTGCGCAGATGGAAGGGCACGCCGTTGACGCCGGTCTCGCGCGCAGCAGCGACGATCTCCACCAAGCCCTCGCCGTGAGGCGCGAAGTGCTGGCCGGGCAAGTAGCCGACCTCGAACTTGTGGTGGTACTCGAAGTACTTCACGACCATGAAGCAGCCCGCGAGGAAGATGGTCGCGAGCAGGAAGTTGCCCGTCGCCTTCTGGTTGCCCGTCTGCGCGGAGCGCACGGCCATGACGGCGGTGAAGCTCGAGAGCAGCAGCACGCAGGTGTTGGCCGTGCCCATCCTGTAGTCGAGCAGGTGCGAGCCCACGACCCAAGCATCGGGATACCACGAGCGATAGACGCCGTAGGCCACGAAGAGGCCACTGAAGAAGAGCAGCTCCTGCGCGAGGAAGAGCCACATGCCCAACTTCGCAGCGCCGAACTGCTGCGCGGGCGTGTCGTAGTGGTGCTGGAGGAATTTCGAGTTCCCGTGTGCGTCAGTGCTCATCCTAGGCCTCAGCCTTCTTCGCCACGTGCGTGTCCCACTCGGCGTCGGTTCCGGTGAACAGTTCGCGCTCGCTGGCGAGGTGATAGTCGTACGGCCCGCGGGTGAAGACGGGTTGCTCGGCGAAGTTGTGGGGATGGGGGCGGGGTGACGTCTGCCACTCGTAGCCGGCCGAACCCCAGGGATTGCGGCCCGCCTTCTCGCCGCTCTTGAGCGACTTGGCGAACATCACGGCCATGACCAGGAAACCGACGCCCAGAACGTAGGCGCCACCCGAGGAGGTCATGTGCAGGGGCTGGAACTGGTCGAGGTAGCTGTAGTAGCGCCTCGGCATGCCGCGTGAGCCAAGCACGAACTGGCTCAGGAAGGTGACGTTGAAGCCGATGAAGACGAGCGAGAAGGCCACGCGCGCCCAGCGCTCGTCGTACAGACGGCCGGTGATCTTGGGCCACCAATAGTGGAGACCGCTCAGGAAGCCGAAGACCGTGCCGCCCACCATCACGTAGTGGAAATGGGCCACGACGAAGTAGGTGTCGTGCAGGTGGATGTCCGTGCTCAGAGTGCCCAGGAAGAGGCCCGTGAGACCGCCGATGGTGAAGAGCGCGATGAACGCGAGCGAGTAGAGCATCGGCGACTCGAGCGAGATGGAGCCCTGGTAGAGCGTCGCCAGCCAGTTGAAGATCTTCACGCCCGAGGGGATGGCGACCAGGAAGGTCAGAGCGCTGAAGACCATGGTCGCGTACTCGCTCTGACCGGACACGAACATGTGGTGTCCCCAGACCAAGAAGCCGAGCAGGGCCAGCGCCACGGAGCTCATGGCGATGAACATGTAGCCGAAGATCTTGCGCCGGGAGAAGGTCGCGATGACCTCGTTCACGATGGCCATGCCGGGCAAGATCATGATGTAGACGGCGGGGTGGGAGTAGAACCAGAAGAAGTGCTGGAAGAGCACGGGATCTCCGCCCAGCGCCGGATCGAAGACGCCGACGCCGACGATCTTCTCCATGGCCAAGAGCGCGAGCGTGATGGCCAAGACCGGCGTCGCGAGCACCTGGATCACGGCGGTGGCGTAGGTGCCCCAGATGAAGAGGGGGAGCCGCCGCCAGTGCATCCCGGGCCCGCGCATCGTGTGCACGGTGGCGATGAAGTTCAGGCCCGTCAGAATCGACGAGAAGCCGAGGATGAACACGCCGATGGTCATCCAAATGGCCGAGTTGTCGGCGCGCGTGCTGTACGGCGTGTAGAAGGTCCAGCCCGTGTCGATGTGGCCCTGGGTGATGGCCACGAGCGTGAAGATGGCGCCTACCCAGTAGATGTAGAGGCTCGCCAGGTTCAGCTTGGGGAAGGCCACGTCCTTGGCGCCCAGCATGATGGGCAACACGAAGTTACCGATGGCCGCGGGGATCGACGGGATGATGAAGAGGAAGACCATGATCGCGCCGTGAAGCGTGAACATCTCGTTGTAGGTGTCCGCCTCCATGATCGTGCGACCGGGCGTGAGCAGCTCGGTGCGAAGGATCAGCGCGAACACGCCGCCAGCGAAGAACGCCAGCAGAATCGAGATCAAGTACATCACGCCGATGCGCTTGTGGTCCACGGTCGTGAGCCACGACTTCCAGCCGCGCTCGTACGTGAGATAGTCCGCATCCGCGGGGATGTGGTGAGGGTCCGCGTGAATCGCGGCTTCGGCTTCGACGGTCATGCTGAGTTACTCCGCTGAACGAATCGTGAGGGTCGCCGTGCTCGCTACTGGTCGAGGGAGCGCATGTAGGCGATGACCGCGTCGATCTCCTGATCTCTCAGGTGGTACGGCGGCATGTTGATGTTCCCGAAGCCATGCACGATCTGGGCTTGGGGCTCGAGGATGGACTGACGAATGTAGGCCTCGTCCGCGGTGACGCTCGCGCCGCCCTCGAGGGCGACGTCGTGACCGAAGAGGCCCTTCCAGTTGGGACCGGGCGCCTGGGTCGCGCCGTCGACGCCGTGGCACGCGCGGCAGCCGTTCTGCTCGTAGATGTGCTGCCCCCAGCAGACGGAGACGTCGTCGGCCGCGCCCGTGCACTCGGCCGGTGGACCGCCGCCCTCGCGCAGGAAGGTCGCGTAGTCCGCCTGCGGGATGATGTGCAGATCCGCCATCATCGTGGAGTGGTTGGTGTTGGGCTCCGCGCCGTTGGTGCCGCCGCGGGCTGCGCCGCAGTACTCGGCACAGAAGACACGCACGGGGTGCTCGGGCGTGGAGAGCTCAGTCGCCTCGAACCAGAGCGTGCTGTACATGCCCGGGACGACGTCGCGCTTGATGCGGAAGTCCGGCACGTAGAACGAGTGCAGCACGTCGCTCGAGCTCATGATCATGCGCACGGGAGTGTGCACGGGGATCTTCGCCTGGTTGAACTCCTGCACGCCGTTGCTGTGCGTGAATTCCCAGTTCCACTGCATGCCGCGCACGTGGATGTCGACCGTGTTCTGGGGTGCCACCGACTCCTGCACGTACACCCGGAAGCCCTCGTGGAAGAGGAAGACCAGGAGGATGAGCGGCAGGAAGGTCCAGGCAATCTCCAGCGCGGTGTTGCCGTGACCCGTGGGCACCGCATCGACGCCGGGGCGCCGTCGGTACCTGAACACGAAGTAGACCATCACGCCGACGATGGCGACGAAGGACGCAACGCTCACCCAGAAGAGGAAGAGGTACATCCAGTCGACGTCGGGGGCGAAGGTCGACAGCTGCGGGGGAAGTTGGGCGGATTGGTTCATGGCGTTCGGACCTCGGGGGCCTTCAATGACCCACCGGGACGTGGTGTTCTCCGACACGGGCGAGACGGCGCCGCTTGCGCATGCGCCAGAAGAGGACGGCGAAAAATAGAGCGAAGGCGAGCATCGTCAGCACGCCGCCCAACTTCATGACGTTCACCGCGACCAAGGAGTACTCGTGCGTGCCCGGGTCGTAGTGATAGCAGAAGAGGACGATGCGATCGGTCGTGGACAGGGTGTGCCCACGCGACGCTTCGAGCAGTGAGAGCCGAACGTCGTTCGGCGGATACTCGAGGCCGTAGAGGTAGCGTGCGAACTTCCCGTCGGGAGTCATCGCCATCACGATGGCGGGGTGCGCGTACTGCTGGTTCGCCTGATTGTAGAAGTAGCGAAAGCCCGCGGCTCGAGTGGCCCGATCGATCTCCGACTCGGTGCCCGTGAGGAAGTGCCAGCCATGCGCCGCCGCCGGCCGGCCGTACTTGGCGAGCATCTCCTGACGCTTCGCGAGCGCCCGCTCCGGCGTGTCCCTCGGGTCGATGCTGATGGTGACGATCTGGTACTGGTCGCCGGCCGTCCAGTCCACGTCCTTCGCCGAGTTGACCATTCCGTCGAGCACGAAGGAGCAGAGCGTCGGGCAGCTGAAGTAGGCGAAGTTGAACAGGACGGGATGTCGACCGTCGAAGAAGTCCCTCAGATGCACCGTCTGCCCCTGCTCGTCTCGAAAGCTGAGGTCGAGGGGCAGCTGCGCACCGAGATGCTCGTCCACGCCAATCCGCGCGAGGCCCGGCACTTCGCCCGCGGGGCTCGGCTCCGTGTCCGGAGTCGCCCCATACTGCGCCCTGGCCGGCGACACGACGGAAGCCAGCACGAGTATTGGGGCGACGAGGCGAATGCGGGACAAGACGTGGTTCCACGGCGGCTATGGCGTGACGATGGGGGCGATGACGGGGTGGACGACGGGCGCTGGGCGAGCAGCGGCTGCAGGTGCGGCTACGGGCGCAGCCTCGAGGGGCTGAACGCCACCGTCGACGATGGCCTCCACCACAGGCGGAGGCGGCGGACGGTGGGCCAGCTCGTGCGCGGCCTGAGCCGCGGCGGCGGCCGCTGCGTTCTCCATCGGACCCCAGCCGGAGAGCGCGGCGACGTCGTCGGAGGGTGCGGGGGCGATCACGGGCGACGCATCACGACCACGGGAGGCCAGGTCACGCATGGCGCGCTCGATGGGCATGGGGCCGGTCTCGAGGTGCTGGCGCTCGGTCGCGAAGGTCGCGTCGCGCGCTGTGGGCGGAGCTTCGGCGATGCGCGCCGCGCTCTCTCCTTCGGTCATCTCGATGAAGTAGGTGTGGAAGAAGGGAACCAGCGCGATCAGCACCAGCGGGGTGATGATCGTGAAGACCAGAATCGTCCGGTTCCGAGGCTCGGTGATGTCATGTGCCACGGCTCGACTCCTACTGCGTCTGGTGGAAATGGAGGCTGCGCGGCAGGCGCGGATCTCCGACCGGGATCAACGGGTAGCGCTTCATGATGACGAACGCCGTCGTGAGGAACGCGCCCACCGCGAAGAGGATGGCGGAGACGTCCACGTACTGAACCGAGAAGTGCGGCTCGCGCGTGGCGTAGGGCATGACCAGCCAATAGACGTCGACGACATGCATCACGAGCATCCACACGGCGGTCAGCCGAAGCAGGTTGAGGCGTCGCTTGATCTCCCTCGACATGAAGAAGAGGAAGGGCACGGCGAAGTGGCCGAAGATCAGTAGGTAGCCAACGACCTGCCAGCCGCCGGCCCAGCGACGATGGAAGTACGTCGCCTCCTCGGGGATGCCAGCGTACCAGATCAGCATCCATTGAGAGAAGCCGATGTAGGCCCAAAAGCAGAAGAAGCCGAAGAAGAACTTCGCCAGGTCATGGAGGTGCTCCATGTTCACGGCGTCGCCCAGTTGACCGCTGCGCATCAGGCTGACGGCCAACACGATCACCAGGGCCAGGATGGCGACGGCGGAGCCCGCGAAGAGGTAGACGCCGAAGATGGTCGAGTACCAGTTGGGTTCGAGCCCCATCACCCAGTCGAAACCGAAGAAGGTCATCGTGCTGCCGAAGGCGATGAACGTGATCGGCGCCAGCTGCTGCATCTTCACCGTCAGCTTTCGGTCGCGCGACTTGTCCTGCTTGGTGGACATGAAGAAGTAGCCGAGGCCGATCAGGATCCAGATGGCGAAGTACACGACGGTGCGGATGAGCACGGCGGGGGAGTTCAACCAATGGGCCGACTTGTGCTCCAGGAGCTCATGATGAAGCGCGAGCTCCATGTCGGTGGGTTGCGGCTCGGCGTCCGGGTCGACCCCGGCTGAGCCAGGCTCGTCGGGCAGTGCCTGCGCATGCGCCACGCCTTCGACGACGCCAGCGGCGTGTGCGTCCGCGTGGGGGGCGCCCTGCTCCGGGCTCGCTTCGCCCGCGTCGTGGGCGGGGCCAGACCACTCGTAGAGCGCATCCATGTTCAGCGCGACGGGCACGAAGAGCAGCGCCAGCATGGGCACGGCCGCGAGCAAGAACTCCGGGATGCGGCGCGTGGTGACTCCCCAGTAGGCCGAGGAGAGATGCTGGATCACCACCAGGAAGATGGCGCCGAAGAACAGCGTCAACGCGGTCAGGACGCCGGTCAGATAGCTGAACGCGAAGCGGTGCGGATCCGCCATGTACCCGACCAGACAGCCGACGCCACCGACCAGGGTGACGGTGAGGGTCACCTTCCAGGCGTTGGCCCAGAGCCCGCCGGGCGTGATGCGATAGCTGGGAGATTCCTTGGCGGCACTCATGGGTTCGCCTCCGGGGCGCGATGGGCCTGGCTCATCTGGAGTGCGCGCATGTAGGCCACGATGGCCCAGCGATCGTCCAGGGGAACGTTGTGCCCGTAGGCGGGCATGTTGCGGATGCCGTGAGTGATGGTGGCGTAGAGCTGACCATCGGGGATGTGCTGCAAGCGAGCCTGATGGAAGCTCGGCGGCTTCAACGTGTCGTTGCCCAGGCTGACGGCGCGCAGGGCGACGACACCCTCCCCGTCGCCGGACAAGCCGTGACAGGGCGAGCAGTAGATGTTGAAGCGGTCCTGACCGCGCGCGAGGAAGGGCTCCATGCCGCCGTGTCGCCGAATGACCGGCTCCGGCACGCGCGGGATCCAGTCGGCGTCATCCGCGGTGCGGCCCGAGGTGATCTCGATATCGGGATCCATCTCACGTGCCACGGCGCCGTCGACGGCGGGCCGCATCGTGCGATGGTCGGCGAAGAACGGGCTGCGCTGCTGCGGATTGTAGCGCGGCTGAGTGTACATGTTGCGGATGGGCACGATCTGCGGCTCGGGCGAGGTCTCGCCACGGCACGCCGAGAGCGTGAGCACGAGGGCGAGGCTGCTGAGGGTGAGCGCTCCGACAGATCGGGCACGCAAGCTCGTCATGGGCATGGTCGGGTGTCCGGTGGTCATGCTGCGTCCTCCTCGACGAGCTCGAGGAAGCTCGGATCCGTGGACTCGAGGAGCGCACGGGTGTCCTCGAGATCGAAACGATCGTCCGCCGCTTCGATGGAGATGAAGTAGCGGTCGTCCGTAGCCCGAGCGAAGCGCTCCGAGCTGAACACGGGGTGGTTGTGGCGCGGCAGCTTGACCAGGCCGCACAGGCCGAAGAGCGTCGACAGACCGCAGAGCAGGATGCCGAACTCGAAAATGATCGGGACCATGGACGGGAAGGCTCCGGGCGGCTTGCCGCCGATGATCGCGCGGTAGCCGGCGAAGCCCATCACCGAGGTGTCCGTGGCGTTCGTCGCGTACATGAGCAGGAACGCCGCCAGCACGCCGGTCAGGCCGAAGATGAAGGAGATGATGCCGATCTTGGTCGGCGTGAGACCCATGGCGTCGTCGAGGCCATGGAGCGCATAGGGCGTGTGGCAATCCCACTTGGTGTAGCCCGCGTCACGCACGCGCTTCGCGGCGTGGACGATGGCGTCGGGCGTCTCGAACTCGGCGAGATAGAGGGCCGGACGAGCCGCAAGCGGCTTCTCCGCAGGCGGCTTCTCCGCAGGCGGCTTCTCCGCAGGCGGCTTCTCCGCAGGCGGCTTCTCCGCAGGCGGCTTCTCCGCAG
>JAACVI010000110.1 GCA_009992505.1 Myxococcales bacterium | reverse complement strand
CGCGTCGGCCACGTCGAGCAGGGCACGCCAGGCGAAGAGCGCTTCCAGCCACGCCCCGCGACGCTGAGCGAGTCGCGCGCGCTCCCGCCAGGCGTCGGTCGAGTCTCGGGTCCTTCGGGTCGCTCTGCGCAGCGCCTCGGCCGCCTCGTCCAGGCGTCGAAGGTCCTCGAGCGCCTTCGCGCGCCCGAGCAGAAGCCGCAGCGCGTCTGGATGACGTGCCAGCCCGGCGTCGAAGGCCGCGAGCGCGTCCTGATCGTTCCCGCGCGCGAGGTACCCTTCTCCCAGCTGGGCGTAGGCGACGATTCCCCCGGGCCAGGCGGCGACCGCTTCGCGGTAGTAGCCGATGGCGGATCCCAGATCGCCGGCGCGCTCGTGCTGCAAGCCCTCTTCCACCAACCCCTGCGCTCTCTGCCGCCTGGCGCGATCCGCCTCCACGCCAGGCTGCGCGAACGCCTGAGGCCGCCGAGCGGCGAACAGGCCCAGCGCCAGCACGACGAGCGCGATCGCGAGTCGAAGAGCGCGCCGGGGGATTACTCGCACCATGGCCCCATCTTAGACCAGGTGCAGGACGTCGGCGCTCGAACCGCCCCGAGAACACCGGAGGCGCCGGATTCGACGCCGCGTGACAGAGGGATGCGCATGCCTATACTCCGGCCTCCCGCCTCCTGAAGGGAGCCTCCGTGCGTGCCCCTGCCTCCTCTACTGCGCCTCTCTCCAGCGCTCGTTCCGTGCGTATCATGGCCTTCGCGGCCTTCTTCTGCTCGGGTGCCTCGAGCCTGATCTTCCAGGCCATCTGGTCTCGGCTGCTGACGCACGTCTTCGGTTCGACGGGCGTCGCCATCAGCACGGTCGTCACCGCGTTCATGGCAGGGCTCGGCCTCGGCGCCTGGCTCGGGGGACGCTACGCCGATCGCATCAAGCACTCGATCCTGACCTACGCCGTCGTGGAGACGCTGGTCGGAATCTGGGCCGTGATGTTGCCGTCGATGATCTCGCCGGAGGGCTGGCTCGCCGACGTGAACATGCAGCTCCGGGCCTCCTTCGGCGCCGGCACCTTCGGACTCGGCTTCGCCCGCTTCTTGTGCGTCCTGCCCATCCTGCTGGTGCCGACGACGCTGATGGGCTCGAGCCTGCCGCTCCTGGCCAGGCATTTCGTGCGTCGCGATCAGGCCTCGGGCGAGGTGGGCTCGTGGGTCGGAGCGCTCTACTCGGTCAACACCCTGGGTGCCGTCGCCGGCGTGGGTCTGGCGAGCTTCGTGCTGATGCCGATCTTCGGCGTGCACGTGACGAACCTCGTGGCCGTGGGGATGAACCTCTCCCTCGGTGTGCTGATCTTCGTCTTCCGGCGTCCGCTGCTCGGCGCGACCTGGAAGCCCGGCGAGAAGCTGGAGTGGTTGCCGCCCAAGGGGGCGAGCCAGGCGCCGTCGAAGGCCGCAGCCGAAGAGACTGCGCCTGAGAAACCCGAGAAGCCCGAGAAGCCCGCGGCGAGCGACCCCGCGGACGACATCGCCCACCCGATCCCGCGCGCGGCGCGTCGCGCGGCCTTCGTCGCCTTCGGCGTGTCGGGCATGGCGGCCCTCTTCTACGAGGTGGTCTGGACCCGCTCTCTGGCGATGGTGATCGGCTCCTCGGTCTATTCCTTCGGCTTGATCCTCGTGGGCTTCCTGATCGGAATCGCAGGCGGATCCGCCATCGCGTCTGCGGCCATCGGCAAGAAGAAGGGCGTGCTCCCCGCCACCGCGCTCGCGTCGGGCGTGCTCGTCTTGCTGGGCAACTCCGTGTTCGGGATCCAGGACAGCCTCCAGACCTGGGGTCTGGTGAGCGTGGTCTCTATCGCCCCCATCGTGGTCATCTGGGCCGCGACGCGTGGAGGCTCCGCGCAGGGACGGTTCCAAGCGGGAGGGCCGACCGCGCCCGCCATGTTGATGCTGGCGGTTCCTCTGGCGGACGCGGCCGTGGTCGGGATCACCGGCGACGGGGAGCTTGCCCAGATCGTGGCCGCCGTCATCGTCTGCATCACGCTGCTCTTCGCGGTGCTGGTGCTGCTGCGCCGCTACCCCGTGCTGCAGCTCGCTCTGGTGCAGCTCTTGATCGGCGGCGCCGCCTTCTTGAACTACGTGTACCAGGACGCCATCCCCTGCGCTTTCGCCTCCACCGTGAGCGGGATGACGGAGATGCAGCACCACATCCCGCTGGTGCAGTTCTTCATGTTCCTGGTCTCCTTCCTGTGCGTCGTGCCCGCGACCTTGGGCATGGGCGCGATGTTCCCGCTCACGCTGCGCATCTGGACCCGTGGCGGCGACAGCGTCGGGCGCGACGTGGGCAACGTCTACGCGGCCAACACCATCGGCTCGATCTTCGGCGCGTGGCTCCCCGGCTTCGTGCTGATGCCGCTGATCGGCATGGAGCGCACGCTGCATTGGGGCGTGGTGCTCAACCTGGGGATGGCGCTCGTCCTGCTGATCACGAGCGCGGCGGAGACCACGGAGATGCCGCCCGAGGGCGAGAAGTCGTCCAAGAAGAGCATCGGCCTGCCGGGTTGGTACAGCGCCACGGTGTACGTGCTGGCGCCGCTCATCCCAGCCATCCTGGCCGCGGGCTACTTCTTCACGCGCGCCCCCGATTCGCCCCTGCGCTGGAACCTCTCGCAGATGACGCTCGGCGTGTTCCGCGTCTCGTTGGCCTCGGACGCATGCAGCCCCTCGTGGGGTGATCCGGATCTCGTCTACTACCACGACGGTCAGTCGACCACGGTCACGGTGGAGCGTTGGGGGCGCCACTACGCGCTCAAGAACAACGGCAAGGTGGACGCCTCGAACGGCGACGATATGCCCACGCAGGTGATGGTGGCGGGCTATCCGCTGCTCATGCACGCGGGAGGCCCCGCCGGTGCCGACGTGGCCATCGTGGGCTTCGGCTCGGGCGTGACCGTGGGAACGGCGCTCGAGTTCCCCGTGGCGTCGGTGGACGTGATCGAGCTCGAGCGCTCGGTGCCCGAAGCGGCAAAGTTCTTCCAATCTGTGAACCACCTCGACTATCGGCTCACGGAGTTTCCCTTCGTGCAGATGCCGCGGCTCACGGTCATCAACGACGAC
>JAACVI010000109.1 GCA_009992505.1 Myxococcales bacterium | reverse complement strand
ACGGCCGCCGATCCGCCGGCGGGCGCCAGGCTTCCGCCCGATTTCGGGCGGCTCCGAGGAACCGATCTGATGTCGCCGTGGCGGCTCGGTTGAGATAGGCTCCCGGCCGATGTATCTCGGTCGCGTAGTTGGCACCTGTGTGGCGAGCCAGAAGGTCGCTGGCATGGCGGGCGTGAAGTTGCTCGTGGTACAGCCCGTCACCCCTGGAGGCGTGTCCACCGGGCGGCTCCAGGTTGCCTGCGATGTGGTGCATGCCGGACCCGGCGACCACGTCGCGCTCGTTGGCGCTCGCGAGGCTTCTCACGCTCTCGCCGAGTCGTTTGTCCCCGTGGACGCCGCCATCATCGGCATCGTCGACGATGTTCAACATCCGTCCACGGAGCGAACATCGTGAAGCTCTGCCTCGTGACCGGCACCGTCGTGGCCACCGTCAAGCATCCGGCCTACATCGGCCAGAAGCTGCTCTCGTGCCAGCCGCTCGACTCGACCGGCGCTCCCCAAGGCGCGGAGCTCCTGGCCGTCGACCGCGTCCAAGCCGGCACTGGCGACCGAGTCCTCGTGAATCAAGAAGGCAACGGATCGCGACAGATGCTCGGCACGCTCGACGGCAAGTTGCCGATTCGCTCGGTTATCATTGGCATCGTCGATGACGTGGCCGTTGATCCTCTCGAGGCTCGTCGAGGAGTCTGATGTCTCGCGGCCCGACGGAGCACGTGTTGCGGCGCCAGGCCGCCGAGGTGTCACGACTGATCTGGGAACGCGGCTGGGTCGCGAACCACGACGGCAACGTAACGGCTCGCCTGGCTCCGGGCCGAATCGTGGCGACCCCGACCGCGCTCAGCAAGCGCGCCTTGGGCGCAGAGGATATGTTGCTGATCGATGAGTCGCGACGAGTGGTGCGCGGCCGGCGGCGGATCTTCAGCGAGGTCGGCCTACATCTCGAGGTCTACGGGAGTCGTGAAGACGTGGCGGCGGTGATTCACGCCCATCCTCCTCACGCCACAGCGCGCGCAGTCACCGGAAGTTCCCTGCCCTGCTTCCTACCGGAGGCGGTGGTCACCCTGGGAGAATCGGTGCCGCTGGTCCCGTTCGCCCTGCCTGGGCCTGCCGCCGAGGCGGCCTTGAGGCCTTTCTTGCTCGAGTCGGATGCGGTTCTGTTGGCGGGCCACGGTGTCCTCTCCTGGGGTGTGGATCTGGAGCAAGCGTATTTGCGCATGGAGCTCGTGGAGCATCTCAGCCAGATCGCGAACCTCGCGGCGCCCGTTGGCGGTGTCCAGGCGCTACCGGCTTCCACGCTTGCGCCCCTGCTCGAGGCTCGCACGCGCGTGGGTCTGGGGCGCGCCGATCGACATCGCGCCTGATGGATCAGAGTCCAGAGGCGGGTCCATAGTGCCCTCCGCCATCTGTGGTCTCCACACCCAGCACATCGGCCCCGTCCCGCACCACGACGACGATGCGTTCTCCGCTCGCTGCCACATGGGCCTGGCCGCATCCGCCCCCACGTCGGTCGAAGCAAGGCAGAAGCGACCGCTCCGGCGACGTGACCGAGGGTCCCTGGACGCTCAGGACGCGCGCGGGACCACCGCTCCGATGGACGAATGCGATGACACCCGTCCCGTGCGTGCGGGTCGCATCGAAGGTCTCCACGCCGTGGGCGATGGCAGCCCAAGCGCCGCAACCTTCGTGCCCACACGGGCACATCCAGAGCGTGTGTCGCTCATCCAGAACGAGGAGCGTTGAGCCCTGCGCGTCGACCACACGGCGGGTCGTGTCTGCTCGGGCGTCCCTGGGAAGATGGACGTGGTCGGCAGTGATCGTTGGTGAATTCCGCCGTTCCGTGAACCACCAGACCTCATGCTGCGTCGTGAGCAGGCTGTCGCCCTTCCCTTGCGTCACCCAGGTTGGCGCCTCGTCACCCAGGGTCGCCAGGGACGCCCTCTCCGAGGCCTCGGTTCTGAGCCACTCCAGCGTCCCGTCCGCAGATAGGGCTACCACGACGTGATCGCCCACGAACGCGGCCGAGACCGTTTCGTCGGCCCGGTCGATGGAGCGTTCCCACGTCGCTGGGGCGACCCTGGGAGACCCCTGGACTGCAGTGAGTGCCGGCGGGGCGACCCTGGGAGGTCTTGGGATCAACGACCCCTGCGAGGGTCCGGAAACTGCGGGACTGGGGATATCCAGGGCCGGCACGTCGAATACTCGCCAAATGACCGAGGGTGACCTGGAGCCGAGGGCGAGGAGCGACACGCGACCCTGGGTCGTCAGTGCGACGCTGGCGCTGAGTGCGCCTGCCGGGTGGCCGGCGAGCCACGTCGGTTCGGGCAAGGCGCTCGCTGCGAACGCCGAGAAACCGACGCCAAGGGCGCGTTGGCGACATCCGTCCTCCCTGAGCGCGCACTGAGCCGCCGAGGTCGCCCAGAGCCAGGTCACCCCATCTGCCCGGAGTCGCGCACCTCGAAGCGTCGCCGGACGCAATGCGCCCCCGGCCTGCACATGACCGTCCTCTGCGTGGGTCCAGCCCACCCGTCGACGTCCGATGGCAACCACGGAGAGCCCGTGGTCCGTCGCCTCGAGGCGCCACGGCGCGTCGGTATCCGCGTCGAGGGGTAGCCGTGTGGGGTGCAGTGGGTCCGGCCCATCTTCACGAGTGACCGCCCCGTCGAGACCCTCGGTCGCGCCCGAAGCGCGCGCCAGGATCGTGAGCGCGGCCGCGACTCGCTCCATCGCCTCCAGCGGCCGAGAAGGAATGCGGGCGCCGGGCACGAGGGGTGGCGAGAGCGCTCTCATCTCCGTCTTCGCCCGCGTCACGGCCTCCCCAAGCTGGGCTTCCGCGACCTTCACGTCAGGAAAGAGCAGCCACGCCTGCGGTCGAGGCACACGACCGAGCGCCACTGCGCATGCTTCGGGCCAGCCCGCTGGGCGCCGTTCAACCTGGGTCGCGTAGTCGCTCTGGGCGCCGTTCAACCTGGGTCGCGTAGTCGCTCCACACGCGTTCGGGCAACACGACCCCGGGGTCGGCGGCGGCCCGACCACCGACCAAGCACGCGGTGGCTTCGGCGAAGGCCTCCCTCGCCTCCCGGGCTCG
>JAACVI010000108.1 GCA_009992505.1 Myxococcales bacterium | reverse complement strand
CGAGTGCACGACGGAATGCGACGCGATGAGGCCCTGCCCCGACCGCTTCGTGTGCGGCGACGCGGGCGCCTGCGTGGGCATCTGCGACGTCGTCATGAGCCCGCAGCCGGTGGACGAGCTCACCCTCTCGACCTATCCCGACGAGGCCCAATCTCATCGCTGGGCGGTCATGCGTTTCGTCGTGCCCCAGAGCCCGCGACCGATCCGGCGCTACGAGGTGCGCTTCGCTCGACCCTTCGAGCGGGACGAGCCCCTGTCGAGCTGGCAGCCGGCGCGTGGACCCGACCCGGCGGATCCCGACAACGCCGTGGCGCTCGAGCTCCCGCGGGACCTGCCTGCGGGTAGCGAGGTGGAAGTCACGCTGGCCTTCGACCGTGAGGCCACCACCTACCGCGTCGCAATCCGCCCCGAGGACCAGTGCAACGCCGTCGGGCCCTGGCAACAGGCCGACGTCACGACCACGGAGATCCACTTCGCGACCGTCTCCCCCTGCTTCGTCGCCACGGCCGCCTACGGCGCGCCGATGGCCCAGGACATCCGCGCGCTGCGCCGCTTCCGCGACCGTCAGCTCTTGAACAACGCCGCGGGCAGCGCCTTGGTGAGCGCGTATTACGCGGTCGGTCCGACGCTGGCAAACGCGATCCGCGATCACGACGACGTACGCTCTTGGGTCCGCGTGGCGCTGCGCCCCCTGGTCTCTCTGGCCCGCACGCTCGACGACCACTGACCTCCTTCCCCCCGCCCAAGCTCCGATGACCCGCCTTCGCCTCGCGCTGCTCGCGCTCCTCCTCGCCACCGGCTGCGTCCACGTCGCGCCCTACGAGCGCGAGGATCTGTCGCGATCCAGCATGGACGCCTCGCGCGAGGCCAGCGAGGTCGGCTTCGAGTCCCACGTCCACGACGCACGCGAGGGCGCCACCGGCGGCCATGGCAGCACGGGCGGCGGCTGCGGGTGCAACTGATGCGGCGCGCCCTGGTGCGAGTCGAGCGCTTCGTCTGGTTCGCGCTGCTGCTCGGGCTGTGCGCTTCGCCGGCGTGGGCGGATCGCGCCTCGGGCACGACCACCGGGCTGCTGGAGCTGCGCGGCGACTACTACTGGGAGACCTCCACCCGAGTGCTCGCGCCGAGCGCCCGCCTGCGGCTCGATCTGCCCGACGGCCTGAGCCTCGACGGCGAATACCTGCTCGACTCCGTGACCAGCGCATCGGTCGCCGCAGGCGCACTCACCGACTCGGGCTTCACCGAACGTCGCAACGACGCGAGCCTCGGGGCGGCCTACGAATTCGATCTGGGCGAGGCCGCGCTCGCGCTCTCGCTTCACGGCACCTTCAGCAAGGAGCCCGACTATCGCTCCCTCTCGGGCAGTTTCGGCGCCGCGCTCTCGCTGAACGATCGCGCCAGCGTGCTTCGACTCAGCCTGGGCTATCTGCACGACGACGTGGGCCAGGTGTTCCGCACGGGGACGGGCGCGCGACCCGACCCCATGGGCGGCGTCGCGGGAAGCTTCTCGGAGAACCTCGAGGCCTTCACCTCGAGCGCAGGCCTGGACCAGGTGCTCACACCCACGCTCACGGCCAGCGTCAGCTACGACTTCGGGCGCGTCTCGGGCTTCCTCGCCAGCCCCTATCGGCGCCTCTTGCTGGCGGACGGCACGCGCCGAGCCGAGAACCACCCCGACCTGCGCCTGCGCCACACGGTCTCGGGGCGTCTCGCGTGGTACGTCCGCGCCACCCACTCGGCCATCCACGTCGCCTACCGCGCCTACGTCGACTCCTGGCGCATCGCCGCGATCACGCCCGAAGTCAGGCTCTACCAGGAGCTCGGAGGGCATCGAACGCTGCGCCTGCGCTACCGCTACTACGCGCAGAACCGCGCCAGCTTCTACAAACCCGCCGACCAGTACACGGCTGACGATACGCTCATCTCTGTGGATCCAAAGATGAGCGCCTTTCATAGTCACCTCCTGGGCCTGAAGATGATGCTCGATCTGAGCTTCCTCGAGCACAGCGTCCTCGAGTCCTTCGCCGCGGCGACCGTGGACATGAACTTCGAGTACATCTGGAACACGAACCGCTACGGCGACGGCGTGATCGCCTCCGTCGGCCTGCGCCTGCCCTTCTAGCCCTTTTCTGGGCCAGCGAGGGGAACGTCATGCAGCTCTCAGGCGTACACCCACGGCATGAGCGGCGAGCACGAGCGTGACGTGGAAGCCGAGGCCTACGCCTTCGCCAAGGCGCGCGCGGCCATGGGAAAGGAGCCCTTCGGGGTCGCGGCGCGGCTGCTCGCCTTCCTTCAGGCCTATCCGTCGGGACCCCACTCGCGCGAAGCGGCGGAGTCCATCGAGGCCCTGGCCGCGAGCCTGAAGTCGCGGGCCAAGCGCGAGATCTTGGTCGCCCGCCTGCGCGAGCTACGCGATCCGCACCTGCCACCGATCCACCCTTCGACCTGGAAGATGTCCGAGAGCCACCGTCGGCTCCTGGCCCTCGAGCAGGCCGCCGAGTCGGAGTTCAACTCCGAAGATTAGCGAGCCGCGCGACGAGCATCGCGCTCGGGGGCGCCTGAATCGAAACGCGCGCGCCCGTGCCCGGATGCGGCAGCGTGATCGCGCTCGCGTGCAGCGCGTGATGGCTGAGCTCGGCGTCCGGCTCCGCGCCGTAGAGGGTGTCGCCCAGCAACGGGTGGCCGGCGTGCGCGAGGTGCACGCGCACCTGATGGCGTCGCGCGCGTGAGGCTCGAACCTCGATCCAGGCGCACGTCCCCGCGGGCGTCACGTCGAGCAGCTCGGTCTCCGCGTCCCAGGCGCGCTCGAGCGCGTCCTCCACCACGCGTACCCGGCGCGCATCGTCCGCATCCGGAGCCAGGCGCCACGCATAGCGCGCACCACGCGTCGGGTGTCCGTGCACGAGGGCCTGATAGCGCTTGTCCCACTGACCCGCGGACAGTGACTTGGTGAGCGCGTCGAAGGCCTCCGGCGTGCGCGCGCAGATCACGAGACCAGAGGTGCCGATGTCGAGGCGATGCACCAGACCCGCCTCGCGCTGGCCGTGGCCGACCTCGCTCACCTCGGGATAACGCGCCAGGAGCGCGGCCACGAGCGTGCCCGCTTCGTCGGGGCGAAGCGGATGACA
>JAACVI010000107.1 GCA_009992505.1 Myxococcales bacterium | reverse complement strand
AGGAGATTCTCGTGCTGGTCGTCCTGAACGAACTCGCCGTGACTGAAGCGGCCGAGATGCTGGGCCTACCTCTGAACACGGCCTACACACGGCTGCGCCGCGCCAAGCTCGAGCTTGCGGCGGCCGTTCGACGCCTCACACTGAAGGGCCAGCCATGACGGCTCCTTCAAAGCCGCCGCAGAAGCCCGTGTCCGGCGCCGACGAGCTCCCGGCCCATGAGAGCCCCGACTTGGTGGTGCCGCCGGAGCTGCGTCCGTTCATCGATGCGGAACGCGAGCGCCCAAATCCCAGCGCGGAGGCTGTGGAGCGAATTCGGCGAGGCGTGGAGCGCCATCTCGACGCTGGCACCCAGACCCGCTTTTCGGATCTTGGCGAGGCTCGTCCACGTTCGTGGCGACCGGTGGTCACACACGCATTGACCTTTGGCATCGGATTGGTGGCCGGCGCCATGATGCACGCTGCCTGGACCACGCCAGCGCAGAATCCGAGCGCGGTGGCAGCGCCCACCAGAAACGCTGCGCCAATGCACAGTCCTGAGTCGGTGCCAAGTGCCTCGCCGCACCACGCAGCGCCGCCTGCGCCGCCCGCCCCGGCGCCGACCGCAGCCACAGAGGAACCGCAGCCAACGGCTCCCAGCGTGATTCACCACCGGTCGTCACCTGCCCCGGTCCCGAGTGACGCGGGCTCACCGTCGACTCTCGAGCGGGAGCGCATCTTGGTCGAGGAAGCGCGCGTGGCCCTGCGAGAAGGGCGTGCGCAAGATGCCCTCGTCGCCTGCCGACGCCACGCGCAGGAGTTCCCGGGAGGCATGATGCTGGAGGATCGTTGGAGTCTGGAGGTGCGTGCGCTCGTGGCCTCGGGCAATACGCGCGCTGCTCGACAAGAGCTCCATCAGTTCGAGACGCGCTTTCCGCGGAGTCTTCATCGCAGGAGTCTGCGCGCTCTCGTGCCCATCTCCGGGCCCGATGCCGCTGCCCAGGTCGACTCTCCCAGCGGCCCATGAGGACGAAGACCTTGACCACCATCGATCTCCGCGCGCTGGGCTGCTCTCTCCTCGCTTGCTGGGCCGTCATGGCACTGACCGCCTGCAACGTGACACTCGATGTCGGCCCGGGCTGCGACGGCGCTCTCCGAGCCTGCATGGTGGATGGAGTCACCACCTGCGTAGCCGTTGCCACGGACGAAGCGCACTGCGGGGCTTGCGGTCAGACCTGCGACGGGACGTGTCTCGACGGCATGTGTTGCCCCGGCGACGCGCCCCGCATCTGCGGTGAAGACGCCGGTGTGTGTGTCGATGTGATGACGGACGCTGCGAACTGCGGCGCCTGTGGCCAGGTGTGCGCGAGTGGCGCGTGCGTGGCGGGGAGCTGCTGCGACTCGGCGACGCCCGACGCCTGCCCTTCCTCAGCGGGTGGCGCGTGTGTGTCTCTGGCTAGCGACGTGGACAACTGCGGCAGCTGCGGTCACTCCTGCGGCGACGCTTCATGCCTCGAAGGGCTGTGCTGCGGCGGCGAGCGAGCCGCCGTCTGCTCGGGGGTCTGCGTCGACCTCGCGAACGACGGATCGAACTGCGGCGAATGTGGTCACCTATGCGCGAGTGGTTTCTGCGAGGCCGGGCTCTGCTGTGCCGAGGAGGGCAAGATGGTCTGCGGCGATGGCACCGGCGTGCTGAACTGCGTGGACCTAAGCACCGACCCCAATAACTGCGGGGCGTGTGGGGAGGGGTGCAGCACCGGCGCCTGTGAAGACGGCACCTGCTGCACTCAGGCCTGCGGCAGCGTTTGCTTGCCCACGCGCTACGAGCTCTTGCGAGCGTGGGGAGGCCACGAAGGCTTGGCCGCGCGGCTCATCGATCTCGACGGGGATGGCTTCGACGATGCGATCTGGAACATACAGATCGAAGGCCAGATGGAGATCGTATGGGGCAACGTGCTAGGCCTCAGCTCACCGACCATCGTGCCTACCGGCCGCGTCGGCGCTGGCATGGCGGCTGGCGACGTGGATGAAGATGGAAACCTCGACATCGTCGCGTCGATTCAGGCCATGGGTCCGCCCATCGCCAACGAGATCCGCGTGTTTTTCGGCGATGGGCATCGAGGCTTCGGTCGCCCCGCCATCTTGCGGCAAGAAGCCAACCCCGGATGGGTCACGCTCATGGACACCAACGCCGATGGACATCTGGACATCGTCGTGCGCCTGATGGGTGCGAACTGCACGGCCGTCCGCCTGGCCGACGGGGAGGGCGGCTTCGCACCCTCTCAGTGTGTGATTCCGTACGCGACTCTGAGCGACAACGAGTCGTTGCGCACCGTCGATCTGAACCGGGACGGCGTGCCGGAGCTTCTCGACGCCCGCATTGGCACCGAGGTCGCCATCTGGGTTCACCACTTCGCAGATGGCGCCGTGGTCAGCAGTGAACTTCTGCCCTTGGCGGTCACGTCGAGTCTGCGAAGCATGGATGTCGCCGACGTCGACGGAGATGGCTTGCGGGACGTGATCGTCTTCGAGGAAGAGCCGACGGGCCTCCGTATCCGAGCGCTGGGCTCACGCGGGCAGTGTGTCCTCACCCAAGGTCTGGCACTTGGCTCCTCGGCACCGAGCCCGACGGAGTACGTGTCTGGCGCTGGCGACTTCGACGCCGATGGGCGCATCGACTTCGTGGGCCGATCTACATGCGGCCTCTGCCCCACGCAGGAGTACGTCCACCTTGGACGGCGCTAGGCGCGTAGCGCCGGGCGCGGGCCGAATGTCCGCGGCAAGGTCGACGCGGGGCAGGGCGTCGCCGCCAAACCTCCGTGAGGCACGGAAAGTTGAACGGAAGCGAGGGGCTGGCGCCAATAGAGGGGAGAACTGAGGGACTCACGTCACCGTAGGTGCGCGGGAGGCCCATTTCGGAGGTGGACGTCATGCGGTGCAAGAGTCGTAGGCAAGGGCTGAAGGTGCACGTGCGCGCCCGTCACGTTGGATGGTGCTGCGTCTTGATCACGCTGGCCGCGTGTGGTGGCTCGACGCCGACTCCAGCGGACGGAGGGGCCGACGCCACACCGACGGCGTGCACGCCGGGTGAGTCGGTATGCGCGGACTTGCACACGGTGCACACCTGTGACGCCGCGGGAGCGATATTCGTGGAGTCGAGTTGCGGC
>JAACVI010000106.1 GCA_009992505.1 Myxococcales bacterium | reverse complement strand
TTGCACGCGCGCGAGTCCAGGCGGCCACGGCGCCCAGGTTCGCCAAGCGGAGCCCCGCCCGACCTCGAAAGGGCAGCTCCGTCAGGGGCGCCCCTTCCGAGACGCGCGCCACCCACTGATCGAGGGAGAAGGACTGTCCTTCGTCGCCAAAGGGCGAGAGACCCAGCTTGTCCAAGCCTCGCACGACGGGCCTGAGCAACCGAACGCGCGGGGACAGTCCGGTGGCATCGTGGAGCAGGCTCGGGGTCGAGCCGTTCCAGGCCACGCATACCCGCCCCTGGGTGACGAAGCGCGCGAAGTCGGAGACCAGCTCCTCGATGGAGACGGCGCTCCCGAAGTCCTCACGGCATAGACCGAGCGGCGCGAGCGCTTCGTCCGTCGGCAGGCCCGCTCTCGGCATCACCATGCGCTCGAAACGCTCGCCGGGGCCGAAGGGCGTCGCCGCGAGCTGCACGAGCTGACGCTCCTGGGGCGGTGCGTCGTCGTCGATGGGCAACGCCTCCGCGTACACGCCGACCAGCGCCTCGTAACCATCGCCGAGCCAGCGCGGCACGCCGCGAAAGCGACGGCTCTGTTGCCAGTGCTTGCGGCGCTTGCCCTGCCCTGCCGCCTTGGCGCGTCCGGCGCGCCGGATCTGGTCGTCGATCATCGCGTCGAAGGCGGCGAGCAGGCCGTCGAGCCCGTCGACCTCCGGCTCGAGAATGCGCAGCGCGAGCAAGACGGATTCGATCGTGGAGACGTAGTCCGGGCTGGGCTCCTTGCGAATGCGGTAACGGCTCGGCGCGGAGGGCGAGAGGCGATAGTGGGGCAGCGCGTGCAACCACTCGTTCTGACGATAGAGCGTGCGCGCCTGGGGCCAGGTTCCGTCGAGCACGACGAGCTGCGGCGGCCGTTCGTGCTCGGGCAGCTGCGCCAGGTCGCGCGCGTCCTCCCGGGGGAAGAGCAGGCCGGCGCCCGGCAGCAGCGCCATGGGACGTCGAAAGTCGCGCGCCGCGCCCGACGCCTGCACGACCTCGGAGCGGCTCAATCCCAGGTCCACGAAGCGCGCCGTACCGATGGGATGGGCGCGCTCCCGCGGATGCTGCAAGACGCTCACGAGCGTGCGGTTGTCGACGCGCGCGATGGACGAGCAGACACAGGTCGCGCGTGGCTTGAAGCAAACGAAGCACGTCGGCCGCCCGGACGCGCGAGGGATCTCTGGGGCGGTCATGGCGGAGCGTGCGACCTAGCAGCCTGCTCTCGAACCGAACGCGAAGGGTCTCCAAGCGCGACGGTGACGGATCGGCGCTGGACCCGACGAGGAGATCCCGGAGGATTTTCGAGCAAGGGACGGCGACCAGACGGCGTCGTACCGCCTTCGACGTGAGTGATGAGGTTTTTCAACAGGCTGCTAGGCCTCGACCCAGCCAGAGGAGGCACGGGCCTCGACGGCCGCCACGGCGAGCTGGTCGGCGCGCTCGTTCAGCGGGATGCCCGCGTGGCCCTTGACGTAATGGAGCGAGAAGCCGGGCAACGCGGCCAGGGCCTTCTTCGTCTCGGCCACCAGCTCCTGGTTCTTCTTGGCCTTCCAGCCCCTCGAGAGCACGCCGATGCTGTAGCTCGAGTCCGTGTACAGCGTGAGGGGCAGCCCGAGCGCCAGGCTCTGCTCGGCCGCGCGCAGGATGGCCACGAGCTCACCGATGTTGTTCGTGCCCTGGCCCAGATACTCGCTGAGCTCGAGGCAGCCCGAGGCGTGGATCAAGATCACACCCGCGCCTGCGGGACCGGGGTTTCCGCTGCACGCGCCGTCCGCGTAGGCCAGGGCTTCACCCGGTGCGGGCTCGGTGGGAGGCGCCTTTCCGCTCGACGCGACGGAGCCGGTCTTGCGGCCGCCCGGCCTCTTGCCGGAGCCACCCGACTTCGGCTCGGGACGCGCGGCCTCGGCGCAATGATCGTCGGGCAGGACGCCGCCGCCGGCAGACGAGAGGTTGCGCGCCGCCGCGGCGTAGGCGCGCCCATCGTTGGGCTTGTAGCGGATCTCGACCCGCCCACCCTCGACCGCGAGTTCGCCCGCGTCATCGACGCGAGCCAGCACCTTCGCTCCCCGGAGCATCATGATCTTCCAAGCCATGGGCGGGAGTGTGCACGCCCGGGCCGGTGGCGAAAAGTCTCGCGCGCATCCTGTATGCTCGCGCCGTGAGCAGCCGAACGAACATGATCGTGAGCGTGGCGGTCGTGGGCGCGGTCGTGGCCGTCGCCTACTTCGGACGCGTGCGACCCGAGGGCGTCCCCGTGGACGCTCTGGCCGTGGTGCCTGCAGACGCGACCGCCATCTTGCGCATCGACGTGGCGCGCCTGCGCAGCTCGAAGCTGTGGCGCCGCTTGGTGCATGAGCGAGGCGCGGATCAGGGCCTCGAGGAGCTGACGCGAACCTGTGGCTTCGATCCTCTGGCGACCGCCCACGACCTCGTCGTCTTCGTACGCGGGGACGGCGAAGAGCCCCTGGCCCACGTCGGCTTCGTGCTGCGGGGCCAGTTCGACGCCGAGCGCCTCTCGCGTTGCGTGGGCAGCGCGCTCACGCGGGACGGAGCCGAGCTGCGGCGGACTCAGGTCGCGGGTCTCCCGGCGATCGCCGGGGGACGCGGCGACTCGCGCTTCGCCTTCGTGGGCCACGAGGCCGTCCTCGGCGGCTCGGAGCAGACCGTCACGGCCATCGCCGACGTGCTCGCGGGGCGCGCCCCGAACGCCACCACGGGGGAGCTGGCGGCGAGCTACCGCGAAGTGAGTGAGGGCGCGGACGTGAGCCTGGCCGCGCGCACGCCAGGACGCTGGCTCGCTCCACTCAGACGCGCGGCCGCCGAAGCCAGCCCGGGCCTCGAGCGCGCCATCACCTTGGCTCCCCTGCTCTCCGCCGGCGCTCGTCTTCGCGATGGCGTGGCCCTCGATCTGCGCGTGGGTCTGGCCGACGCCGCCGGCGCCTCCACGGCCGACGCCGCGGCGCGGCAAGCGCTGACACGCCTCGACGCGACGCCGGGCCTGAGCCTGTTGGGCCTGGGGGCACTGCCTCGGCAGATTCACATCCACGCGCAGGGCTCGGAGCTGCGCCTCAGCGCGGCCTTCGAAGGCGCGCTCCTCGATCGCATCCTGGATCTCGTCGGCCAGAGCATGGGCGGA
>JAACVI010000105.1 GCA_009992505.1 Myxococcales bacterium | reverse complement strand
GGCAACTACCTGGGCGCGATTCGCCCGGCGCTCTCCCTCGCCCAGCAATTCCGCACCTACTACTTCATCGCGGACTATCACGCGCTGACGAGCATGCGGGATCCGGAGGCACTGTCCGGGCACATCCGTGACGTGGCGGCGACCTGGCTCGCGGCGGGCCTCGATCCCACCGAGACCTTGCTCTACCGGCAGTCGGACGTGATCGAGGTCTTCGAGCTGAGCTGGATCCTGAGCTGCCTGCTCGCGACGGGTCAGCTCGAGCGCGGCCACGCCTACAAGGACGCCGTGGCCAAGGGGCAGGCGCCGAACGTCGGCCTCTTCAACTATCCCGTGCTGATGGCGGCGGACATCCTGCTCTACGACACGGACGTCGTGCCCGTGGGCAAGGATCAGCTCCAGCACGTGGAGCTCACGCGCGACGTGGCGCAGCGCTTCAACCACATCTATGGCGACGACTTCCCCATCCTGGTCGTGCCTGAGGCGCACATGTCCGACGCGCCTCTGCTGCCGGGCACGGACGGCGAGAAGATGAGCAAGTCGCGCGGCAACTCCATCCCGCTCTTCGCGCCCGCAAAGCAGCTGAAGAAAGTGGTGATGGGCATCAAGACGGACTCCAAGGGCCTCGAGGATCCGAAGGATCCGACGAGCTCCGCGGTGGTGGCTCTGCTCGAGCAGATCTCGCCCGAACGCGCGGTCGTGGTCAGCGAGAAGCTGCGCGCCGGTGGCTACGGTTGGGGTCACGCCAAGCAGGAGCTGTACGAAGCGCTGGAAGAAGAGCTCGGACCTTTGCGTGAGCGCTACGGCGCCTTGCGCTCGGACGAAGCCAAGCTCGACGAGATCCTGCACGACGGCGCCGCGCGTGCTCGCGCCATCGCCCGTCGCACCATCGGTCGCGTGCGTTCGGCCATCGGCATCGATCCGCCGCCGAAGGATCGCGTGACCCTGCTGCTGCGCAAGAGCTGAGACAGCCGCGCGGCTTCGTCGCCTGAACGCGACTCGCGCGAGCGCGTCGCCTACGTTCGAGACTTGATGCGGGAGCCTGGGATCAGGTCGCGCTGGCTTCGGTCGCGGCGGTCGCTGTCGCGGGCGCGGCAGGTGTGGCGCTCTCGAGGTTCTCGCCGCCGCTGCTCGGGACCTCGGCCAAGAGGCCCGGATCTCCGTCGGCGACGGTCTCCTCGATCAGGCGGTAGCCGCCGATGGAGGACTCCCACTTCTGATGCAGCGTCGTCTCCGCGAGCATCATCGTGTCGGTCGAGTACCAGCGCACGACTACGGTACTCGTCGCCTGGCTGCGGTCTTCGCCCACCTCGACGCCGAGGATCTCGGTGTCCGCCACGCGAATCGCCCGGCCCCAGCCTCGATGGGTGGCGCGATACTCGCTCTGCAGACCCGGCGCGACTTGCGCCAACGCGAGGTCGATACGCGTCCAGCGCGCCTGATCGTTCAGCTCGATCACCGAGTCGCGCAGGCGCTCCTCGGAGCTGATGTTGTTGAAGATACAGCCGCTGAGGAGGAGACAACCGAGGAGCAGTGCGAGTCGCATGCCTCGACGCTAGTGCTAGCCGGATCCGGCGGGCAAGAAATCGGCACCTCCACGGCTCGGCCCGTGCTATGCGCGGGGCATGCCCTTCGTGATCGGCATCGCTGGAGGCACCGGCTCCGGCAAGACCACCATCGCACGCCGCATCGCGGCCTCCGTCCCCGCGGAGAGCGTCTCCACCCTCGAGCACGACAGCTACTACTGCGACCGTCCGGACCTGACGTACGAGGAGCGCTGCGCCCTCAACTTCGATCATCCGCACTCGCTCGAGACCCCGCTCCTGGCCCAGCACCTGACCGAGCTGCGCGCTGGCCAGGCGGTCGACGCTCCGATCTACGACTTCAAGACGCACACGCGCAGTGACGAGAGTCGGCGCGTGGAGCCCACACCCGTGATCGTGGTCGAGGGCATCCTCGTGCTCGCCGAGCGCAGCCTGCGCGAGCTCTTCGACATCAAGATCTTCGTCGACACCGACGCGGACATCCGCGTCTTCCGCCGCATCCGCCGCGACATCGAGCAGCGCGGCCGCGAGTTCGAGTCGATCCGCGAGCAGTACTACCGCACCGTGCGCCCCATGCATCTGCGCTTCGTCGAGCCCTCCAAGCGCTGGGCCGACATCATCATCCCGGAGGGCGGAGACAACCGCGTCGCCCTCGATCTCGTGCTGACCAAGCTGCGCAGCGTGCTGCGGCACGCCACGAGCTCGCTGCCGCCCATGCCCTGAGGCGCGCTAGATCAGCAGGGTCGCGCAGCCGAGGGCCACGTCCACGCTGCCCGTGGTGTCGTCCTCGAAGATGCGGCAGGTGTTGGGGCAGACCACGATCTGATCGGGGGCGGCCGGGTCGCCTTCGTAGTACCAGCCCTGGTCCGTGCAGCCCGTGTAGTCACCGACGTTGGGGACGGTGGTGGTGGTTCCGTCCACGAGCGTATGCACCACGTTCACGCGCATGGGATCGAAGCTCATGCCGGCGGGAGGCTCGGGGATCGCGTAGACGCAGGGCAAGGGCATGGCCACGGCGAGGGTGGTCGAGAGATCGTGGAAGAGCCCGCTCCAGTCCTCGCTGCAGATGGAGAACTGGCGCCCACCGGTCATGGTCGAGAGCGACCAGTAGATGTCGGCGTTGTCGGCGGCCTCGCCCGAGGGGCCCGCGCAGCCGGGCATGGAGAAGCCGATGCCGAAGGGCGTGTGGCTCGAGCCCGGTGGTGAGGCGATGATGTGGAAGCGGAAGTTCTTGCCCAGCATGCCTCGCATGGCGCTCACGAAGGCCGCCGCCCCCATGTCGCTCTCGTCGTCCGTGATGTCGATGAAGTTCATCACGGCGTTGCGGCGCAGGAAAGCGCTGTATGTGGGGTAGGCCGAGAGCAGGATGTCGAGCGAGTCGTGCGAAGCGACCGAGACGTTGACGCGCAGGAAGCGTGAGGCGTCGGTGCCCAGCGGGGCCGGCACCTCGACGAAGCCGGGCGCGGTGATGAACACCACGTGCAGGTCGATGCCGACGCTGGCGAAGGCCGCGGCGAAGCTGTTGATGTTGGTCTGAACCAGCGACGCCTCTTCGCTCATGGAGCCCGAGTTGTCGATGATCCACACGATGTCCACGGGCGTGAAGCCGGTCATGGCCGCCACGCGCACGGCCGCGCACTCGCCGGTTCCAGAGTCGAGCGCTGGGGTGAGGGAGCACTCCGAGATGCCCGCGCAGTCGGGGTCGGCGCAATCCGTCAGGCCGTCGAGATCCTGATCGACGCCGTCGAGGCAGCTCGAGCGGCTATTCTCGGGCGTGCCGCCCCCATCCGTCGTGGTGCCGCCGTC
>JAACVI010000061.1 GCA_009992505.1 Myxococcales bacterium | reverse complement strand
GCGGGCGTGTTCGGCTGCGGGGTCGGGTCCACGTCGGGCGTCGCGTCTTCGGGCGGAGCCGGGGGCATGATGTCCGAGCCGTCGTTCGTCGGCGGGCCGGGATCGTCCATGACGTTCACGCCACCCTGATGGGCGACCAGGTTGGGTTGGGGCGTCGGATCCCAGCCCGTGTCCATAGTCTGGCCTCCCTTGGCCTCTCGCAGCTCCGGGTTCTGGAGCGTGGCCAGGTATCCCAGCCACAGGCGGTCGGCCTCGTCCGAGAGACTCGAGTCCGTGAGCTCGGACTCCAGCGCGGGGTAGGTGTCGACGCAGAGGATGGTGCCGTTGACGTCGAGCGCCACGACTAGCTCGGGCTCTCCCTCGGCCACGCCGAAGTCGCCCACCTCGTTGATGCGGCCCTCGCAACCCGCGGGTGCCGAGGCCCAGGTGTCGTGTTGGATCGTGGGCAGCACCTCGGCGTTGGCCACGTCGAGCGTCTCGGACTGGCCTGCGGTCGCCGGACTTTCCCCCGCACAGCCGAAGGCCGCGAGGGTCAAGAGGAGTGGCAGGGTCGACGTCATCCCCGGCCGCAGATGGCCTCGTACCGCTCTGCCTCGTCCGTATGCGCTCAGTCGTGTTGCCAGAGTCATGATGGCCTCTTCGACGGCCCCTCGAGGAGTCCGTATTGTTTGACGAGTTGCGAGAGCCGCGGCCGTTTCATCCCGAGCAGGCTCGCAGCCTGCGTGATGTTGCCGTCGGTCTCCGCGATGGCGCGCACGATGCAGTCGCGCTCCAGGGTCTTCTTCATCTCGAGCAGCGAGAACTCGCCCCCGCGCACGCGCGTGTAGAGCAGGTGCTCGAGGTCCGCGGCCTCGGCGCCAACGCTGGGGACCTCGAAGGGTGGGGCGGCCTGCGGCTGTGCGGCGTGCTGCGGCGGAGCGGCGAAGCCAGCGGCGAAGGCGTCCAGGTGGACGGGCTCGAGCGTGGGCGCGTCCGAGAAGAGGGTCGCGCTGCGCAGGACGTTCTCGAGCTCGCGCACGTTGCCGGGCCAAGCGTGCGTGGCCAGGAGCTTCACGGCGTCCGCGGAGAGCCGCTTCTTGGCGTCTCCTCGCTCGCGCGCGATGCGCCCGAGCAGGTGATCCGAGAGCTCCGCCAGGTCGTCCGGGCGTTGGCGCAGGGCCGGCATCTCGATCATCACGCCACGGAGACGATAGTAGAGGTCCTCGCGGAAGGTGCCCTCGCGAACCATGGCCTCGAGGTCACGGTGCGTCGCCGCCACGATGCGCACGTCGACCTCGACCGATTGGGTGCCGCCCACGCGCTCGAAGCGGCGCTCCTGCAGGACGCGCAGCAGCGCGACCTGGGTCTTGGGCGAGATGTCGCCGATCTCGTCGAGGAAGATCGTGCCGCCATCGGCGAGCTCGAAGCGACCCTTCTTGCGGCCGGTGGCCCCGGTGAAGGCGCCGCGCTCGTGGCCGAAGAGTTCGCTGAGCAGGAGGGTCTCGACCAGCGCGCTGCAATTCACCTTCACGATGGGCCGCGTCTTGCGCGCGGAGTTCTCGTGCAGTGCCTCGGCGACCAGCTCCTTGCCGGTGCCGCTCTCGCCTCGGATCAGCACCATGGCGTCGGTCGGAGCGACCTTCTCCAACATGCGGAGCACATGGGTCATGCGCGGCGAGGACCCGATCAGCTCTGGGAAGGTCTGCCGCAGTCGACGCAGCTCGGCGTCGTTGGCTGCTTGCGCCGGCGGGCGGCTCGGGCGCGTGACGCCTCGCGACGGCGTGGCGCTCTGCCAGCCGCCGGTGTGGCCGCTGCGTGCGCTGGAGCGGAGTCGGGCGTCCAGCTCCGTCAACAGCCCGCGCAAGGGCCGCTGCGCCCAGGCATCGTGGGCCTGCTCCGGCACGCGCGCGGTGAGGTCGGCGTCGATCTCGTAGGCGCGGTCGAGGTCCCGGGCCGCGGCGGCGACCTCGCCCTCGTCGAGATGGGCGCGGCAGCGGTGCAGCAGCGCAGGCAGGAGGCGATGGGGATCCCGTGCGGCCTCGGCGTGCGTGCACGCGCGTCGAGCGGCAGCCAGGGGAGGGCGGCCCGCCGCGCGATCCAATTCGGCGGCGACGAGGGAGAGCTCCGCGCGGCGCTTGGGCGTCAACTCCTCGTGGGCCAAGGCCGCCACGCGCGCTTCCGCGTCCGAGACGTGACCCTCGGCGAGGCAGACGCGAATCAGGGCCAGCGCGGCGTCGATCCGGCGGTCCTCTCCGATGGCCTCGAAGGTCGAGAGGGCAGCCTCGAAGGCGCCGCGTGCTTCGCCCAGTTCCAGGTCCGCGAGGTCGACTCGGCCGCGCAACAAGAGGCCCTCCGCGCGCACCGCGGGGCTGAGGTCGATGCCGCCCATGTGCGTCGCGAAGTCGCACAGGGAGCGCGCTCGCGTGCGGTCGCCGAGGCTCAGATAGAGTTCGCCGAGGTTGTTGGCCACGCGCGCCAACATGGCGCGGTTCCCCAAGCGCTTCAGCTGGACGATGGCCTCGTGATAGTGGTGCAGCGCGGCGCTCGCGTCCCGCCTGAGGTGCGCGAGCACGGCGAGGCCTTCGGTCGCGATGGCGTGGTCACGCGTGTCGCCTGCGTGGGCGGCCACGCGGATCGCCTGCTCGAAGGTCGTGCGCGCGGCGTCGAAGTCCTGGCGCTTGAGCATGGCGACGGCGAGGTTGGTCAGCGCCTGCGCTTCGGCGTGGCCGAGGCCGTGGTCGTGCGCCATCTGGCGATTCTGTTCGAAGAGCTCCGTCGCGGCGCTGGCGTCGCGCTGCGCGAGGGCGACCTTGCCCAGCGTGTTGCGTGCGTGGATGCCGAGGGAGATGTCCTCGGCTGCAGCGTCCAGCGCCTCCTGGGCGCAGGTGACGGCGTCGGCGTAGGCGGCTCGCTGGTAGTGCAGCTCGGCCAGGAGGGCTTGCGCCTGGGCGCCTCCGCGCGCGTCGTCGGCCAACACCGCCAGCCTCCGCGCGTCCTCCAGCGTGCGCGTCGCCTCGGCCAGATGTCCCGCTTGGGTGAGCAGGTCGCCCACGCGCCGCGCGGCGTCCGACGAGCTCGGATCCCGATCGCGCAGGCCCTTGGCGTGGCGCAGCGCCCGGCTGTAGTCGCCCGCGACGCGGTGCAGTTCGGCCAGCTCCGCGAGCAGGTCTTCGTCGCTCGAGGTCAGGAACTCCGCCGGGAACTCCTCCAGCAGCGCCGCGGCCTCGCCGTGCGCGTGCCGAGCCGCGAGGGAGCGGGCCGCCACGACGGCCAAGGGCAACGCGCGCTCCAGGTCTCCGGCGAGCAGCGCGTGGCGCGCGGCCTGCTCGCTGTGAGCGCGCTGGTCGAGGGGCGCGCTGCCCAGGCGTGACGTTCGCGCGCCGCTCTGAGCTGGGGTGCCCTCGTCCAGCGTGCCGGCGAAGTGGTCCGCGAAGCGCGAATGCAGCGCGCGACGTCGGGTCTCGTCGAGCAATTCGTAGGCGCGTTCGCGCTCACTGCTGCGCGCGAAGCTCAGCAGGATGCGTCCGTCCAGGACCTCGGTGAGCAGTAGAGGACACGCACGCAGCGCTGCCATGCTCGCGGCGTCGGGCCTGATCTGAGCGACGCCGATCAACGTGTCGAGGTCGCCCGAGTGTCCCAGCACCGAGAGGGCCTCGACCAGCGCTCGGCCGGAGTCCGGCAGCGCCAGCATGCGGCGCCCGAGGCTCTCTTCGGGCGTGAGCGGCCGAGCTTGGAGCAAGAGGTCGAGCCGCTCGGGGTTGCCCTCCGTGCGCTCGAGCACCTGGGCGACGGCCTCGGGGCTCTGCAGGTAGGCGCGCACACCGTCGGCGTCCAACGGACCCAACTCGAGCGTGCCGCCCGCGGGATGGTGGAGCAGACCGGCCAAGGGACTCGCCTCCTCGACCACGACAGAGCGACAGGACGCCACGAAGAGCGCGCCGACCTCCGCCCGGTCGCGCCCCTCGCTGAGGTGGTCGCGGCCGAGCCAGCTGCTGCCGTCGAGCAGATGCGCGAGCAACTTCGACGTGCCTCCGTCGGCGCGATCGAGGTCGTGCAGCAGCACCAGGGGCGTGCGCACCTTCGACACTTCGCGCAACAGGGCGGCGACCGCGTCGAAGAAACGCATGCGGCGTTCCATGACCTTCGCCGGACCGAAGCGTCCGCCCTCGGACGACGCGGTCAGGGGCTCGAAGCCACCCTCCAGTTCGCCCTCGTGCTGATACCAGAAGGCGTGACAGCCCTCGCGGCAGCCCAGATCCGAGAGGTCCGCGCTCGGGCTCGCGCCGACCTCCGACAGGAAGCGTAGCGCCCGCTCGACGACCGAGGCGAAGGCGCCGAAGGGACGTCCCGGTTCGGCGCGGCCCTCGAGCACGGGGCTGCCTTCGAGGCGCAGCCTGCGTCCGAGCTCGTTGAGGACACGGGACTTGCCCGACCCTCCCTCGCCATGCACCAAGGTCAGGAGCGAGCTGCCCGCGCAGGCTCGATCGTACGAGCTCAGCAATGATGCGAGCTCCGATTCTCGGCCCACGCACAGGGGGGTTCCTCCTGCTGGCGTCCGCGCCGGCGTGGCGCGTGCAGGCGTCTCCGAAGGCCGGCCAGGTCGCGTGGACGCCTCCTTGGGGATGCAAGAAGGCAACGAGCCGGGCGTGGCCTCGGCGGCGTTCGAGCCGTGCTTGGGATGGGGTCTGAGCAACAAAAGCCTGCGAGACGCCCCAACCCCGGGGCGACCGATGGGTGCAGCGTAGAATGACAGTGGGGCGCCGGCAAGGGCCCCCGCGGATTCGTTCTCCTGCAACTCGCGCTCGACCGGCATGCGTTCCGGAACGACGCAAAGCAATTTGGATGCCAGCGTTTCGGGTCCCTTCCTGCGGGCTTGGCGTCAGCGCGAGATTGGGGCGTGCACAGCGTGCGCGCGCGCGTGCAGATGTTGACGTCGCGGAATCATCATCGATACTCTCCGGGCTCGATGGCGTAGCGCTTCATCCAGCGATGAATCTGCATGCGTGCCTTGCCGATCTCGCGTCCGGCGGCGGCGATGTTGCCGCCATGGCGCGCCAGCAAGGCGCGTAGCGCTTGCTCCGACGGAGCCTCCGTCAGCTCGCCCGCCGAGGGGTCCGAAGGCCGGGCGTGCGGGGCAGGCGCGGTGCCGTGATCGTCCAGGGATCGGCGCACGCTCGGCGGGAGATCGGGCAGATCGAGCGCGCGATCGCCGGCCAGGGCTTGGGCGACGCGGACGGCGCTCTCGAGCTCTCGTACGTTGTAGGGCCAGTCGTGATGCGCGAGCGCCAGCATGAAGGGCAGGGTGGGTTCCAGCACGGGTGCGCCCGTGGCCTCCTGGAAGTGTCGCACCAGGGGCAGGAGATCCTCGCGGCGCCGACGCAGGGGCGGCAGCATCACGGAAAATTCGCGCAGGCGGGCGAGCAGGTCGCCGCGGAAGCGTCCCGACGCCACCTCCGCGTCGAGGTCGCGGTGGGTGGCGCTGATCACGCGCAGATCGATGGGCTCGGGGCGCGTGCCGCCCAAAGGCAGCACCTCGCGCTCCTGCAGCACACGCAGCAGCTTGGCCTGCGCACCGAGGGGCATGTCTCCCACTTCGTCCAGGAAGAGCGTCCCCCCGTGCGCGGCTCGCAAGAGGCCAGGCCGGTCGGCGTTCGCGCCCGTGAACGCGCCACGACGCACGCCGAAGAGCTCGCTCTCGATCAGCGCCTCGGGCAGGGCCGCGCAGTTGATCGCCGACAGCGGGCCGCGTCGACCGCTCGCGCTGTGGGCATAGCGCGCGATCAACTCCTTGCCGGTGCCGGTCTCGCCCGAGACCAGAATCGAGACGGGCGTCGAGGCGACCTTCTCGAGATCGACCAGGAGCCTGTCGATGGCGTAGCCCCCCACCAGAGAGGACGGCTTGGCCGCGGGGCGACAGGCCTGCGCCGCGGGCGTGACGCGACCGCCGGGCGAGTAGGCCGCGAAGCGATACACGCCCTCCGCGGCGAAGCGGAAGATGCTGTCTCCGACGCGCACGACGTCGTGGTCTGCGAGGCGGGCGCGTTCCAGGCGGGCGCCGTTCACGAGCGTGCCGTTGGTCGAACCCAGATCCTCGATCCAGTAGCCGTCCTCGCGACGCTCAACGCGCGCGTGATGTCGTGAGACGGCGGCCTCGGGGATCGGCAACGTGTTGTCGGCCTCGCGGCCCAGGCTGGTCAGTGACGACGCGAAGGGCACGATCGAGGGCAGGTGGGCATGCAGACGCGAGTAGATGAGCACGAGGCCCGCGGTCGGATCCGCCGCCGAGAGGGCGAGGGGCAACGCTTCCACGGACGCGGTGGTCATGCCCCCTCGTCGCTCTTCACCCGCCGCCATAGAAGGAGTCTCCGGTCGTTCCAGACGCCGGGTCCATCCCGCCGCGTGGTTGGCGGAGCCTAGCAGCCCCTTCTCCGTGGGTCTTGCTCCTCTCGTTGGGCTCTCGCCCAGCGACCCGTCAGCCCTTGGCCGCGTCTTCGCCCGCGACGGGCAGGATGCGCAGCACGCAGGCGAGGACCTCGGCGGGCTCGAAGGGCTTGCGCAGCCAGGCGTCGGGGCGGAAGCCGGCGCCGGGAGGCATCGAGCTCTGGCCCGACATGCAGATGACGCGGCGGACCCTGCCCGCATGACGCAAGCGCTCGGCCAAACGAAGGCCCGAGCCGTCACGCAGGCTCAGGTCGAGGAGCGCCAGGTCCCAGCGCCCCGTAGTCTCTTCGACCTCCGCCAGAGACGCGGCTTCGCTGCAGCTGGCGCCGCGCCGCGCGAGCGTCGCGACCAGCATGCTGCGCAGCGCGTCGTCGTCGTCGACGATCAGCAGAGTCGCGCCCTGCAGGAGCATCGTATCAGGAGCCCTGCGGGCCACCACACCGCTTCGACGCAAACGTGGGCCGGGCGCGGGCTCGAGAGCCGGAACCGTGACCTCGGCGACGGCGCCGCCGCCGGGCGCGTTGCGCAACGAGACCGCGCCACCGAGGGACGCCGCGATCTCGCGGACGCGGAAGAGACCCACGCCGCTGCCACCGGGGCGCCTGCTGAAGCCCGCGTCGAAGGCGTGTCGCTCGACGGACGCGTCGAGGCCGGGGCCCGCGTCGATCACGCGCATGCGGATGCCGGTCTCGTGCGGTGCGAGCCGGATCTGCACTCGAGTGCCGGGGGCCGAGAGCGCCACCGCGTTGTGCGCGAGGTTCCAGAGCAGGCTGAAGCACGCCCCCTCCGGCAGCCTAGGCAGCGGGCTCTCCCCGGTGTCGACGACGATCTCGAGGTCACGGCGAACGGCCATGGGTCGCAGCAGCTGCGTGACCTGCTCGGCGACTTCCCGCGGATTGGCCCAGGCGTCCGCCTGACCACCCAGGAGCCCGCGCGCCAACCTCGCGGCACTGCCCGCACCCTGGCGGATCAGCCGCAGCGCTTGCTCCCGTTCGACCCGTTCTTCGGTCGCGAGCGCGAACTCGGCCCAGCCCGCGATCGCGGTCAGCGCGCCCGCGATGTCGTGGACCACGCCCACGGTGAGTGCCTCGTGGGCGCTGAGGGCGCTGGATTCCCCGCCGGCCTGGCTCTCGTCCATCCTATCGGTCATGGTCCACGCACCCCTCTCCGGACAGTGACCATACTGCCATAATCCGCCCCCGTCAAAGCCGCTCGAGCGCTGGCTCGACGCGATTGTGGGCGCTCTTCGAGACGTGTGTTGGCGCACGGAGCCAGGAATGATAACCATATACGTTGCTTGCGCAGCTCCGCGTATCTTCCCCAGGACGGGCCGTCTAGCCATGAAGTGTCGTTTGCCCCTCTCTCCCCAGGCTTTCCCGCGCGTCGCGCTGCCCTTCTTGCTGCTCGTCGTGGCCTGCGCCACCGGCGGTGGCGGAGCCGACTCCAGCACACCACACCCCGACAGCGGGGTTCACGACACGGGCGTCCGCGACAGCGGCACGGGTGTCGACGCCAGTGGCTGCCCCGCCAGCTGCCCCGTCGGTCAGACGTGCCTCGACGGAATGTGTCGCAGCGTGCCCTGTGGTCCGGACCGCGCCTGTGATTTCGGCCAGAGCTGCTGCGACGGCAGCTGCGCCGCGCTGCCCACGGATCCCGCCAACTGTGGCGCCTGTGGGCGAGCGTGTGGCGATCGCGGCACGACCTGCGAGGCCGGCCAATGCCGCTGCGCGGGCGGCCCCGCCTGTCTCGCGGGCTCGGCCTGCTGCGACTCGGGCTGCGCCGACGTGATGAACGACGCCGCGAACTGTGGCGCCTGCGGCATGGCCTGCGCGGCGGGTCAGGTGTGCGATGGCGGCACCTGCGCGGCATCGCCGTGCGTGCCTGCGTGCGCGACGGGTGAGACCTGCGACACCACCACCTCGACCTGCAAGTGCGGTTCGGGCGGGCGCTGCGCCGCGGGCGCGAGCTGTTGCTCCGACACTTGCGCCAGCCTCGCCACGAGCACGACCCACTGCGGCAGCTGTGGCCACGCCTGCACCGGCGTGGGTGAGGTCTGCCTCGCGGGCTCCTGCACCACCGACGTCCCCTGCAGCCCCAGCTGCGCCACGGGCGAGACCTGCGTCTTGGGCGTGTGCAAGTGTGGATCGGGTTCGTCCTGCGGCGGCTCGTCCCGCTGCTGTTCGGGCACGTGCACCAACGTCAGCGGCTCCGACGTCGGGAACTGCGGTGCCTGCGGCCGGACCTGCGGCGGCTCGGAGTCGTGCTGCACCGGCGCGTGCCTCAACACCACGATCGACAGCAACAACTGCGGCAGCTGCGGCCACTCGTGCAGCGGCACGGCCGACGGCTGCAGCGGCGGCTCCTGCACCTGCGGCGGATCGGGCGAGTGCGTCGTCGCCTGTCTGCTGGGCGCCTGCTTCCCGATCTGAGCGCGTGAGGCTCGTCGCTGGCGTGGAGCTGCGCCCGCGGACGTTGCGGCTGAACCACGCCTCCTAGTCCGCAGCGATCACTGCTGCGCCCGTCTCCTCGACCTGGCGCACGACCTGGTCGCGACCCGCCTCTTTGGCCTGGTAGAGGGCTCGATCCGCGCCGTCGACGAGGGCGTGGGCGCTCCATCCGGGGGCGTGGGCCGCCACGCCGATCGAGACCGTGACGTGGCAGGGGACGTCCGCGGCAGTGGTCGCGAGGCGCACGCGCCTGCGCAGCCGATCGGCCAGCAGGGCCGCGCCGTCGATGGGCGTGTCCGCGAGCACGAGCAGGAACTCCTCGCCACCCCAGCGGCCCACGCGATCGACCTTGCGAATGCCCCCGGCCAGGGCCTGCGCCACTTCGCGCAGGATGACGTCGCCCACACCGTGGCCGTGGGTGTCGTTCACGCTCTTGAAGTGGTCCACGTCCACGAGCGCGACGGAGAGGGGCACTCCGTAGCGCTCGGCACGCTCGGCCTCGTGTTCGAGCCAATGCTGGATGTTGCGTCGGTTGGCGATGCCGGTCAGTTCGTCCGTGGTGGCCAGCCGCTGCGTCTCCTCGACCAAGCGCAGCTGTCGCAGCGCGGGTGCGATCGCTTCGGCCAGGAGCGCCGCCGTACGTTGGTCGTCGACGGTGAGCCCCTTCGCGTCGGGCACGAGGCAGAGCTCGCCGAGGTGCTCGCCGGACACCGCGAGCGCGACGCTCAGAGCTTCCCCGGGTGTGTCCATGCCGCGCCGACCGCTGGCCTCGACTTCGCGCAAGATCAGCTGTTGTCCGTGCTCGACGCTCGCGGCGTCCATGCCGAGGAGTGAGAGCAAGCCCAGCTCCGAAGCGGAATCGATCTGGGGCACGCGAGCCACGCGCGTGAGCGCGCCGCCCTCGGGAAGCGTGATGCTCGCAGCGCGAGCCTGTGTGAGCTGCGTGGCCAGATCGAGCACCGCCCTGGCGAGGTCCTCACGACTGCCCGTGAGCCCGAAGAGCTGACGCGCCTCACCGATCACGACGGCCTCGAACAGGCTGCGCTCCAACACCTGGTTGAGACGCGCCAGGGGGCTCGCCGAGCTCTTTCGTCGCCCGCTGTCGGGCGCGTGCCGTGGCAGCGCGAGCAAGGCGTCCACGCGCGTCGGCAGATCCTCCTTCATCTGTGACTTGCACAGGTGGTCATCGGCCCCGGCTTGGCGACTCCAGAAACGACTGCGCGGATCGTCGCGAGTCGTGAGCAACAGGAAAGGTGTGTGCGCCATGTCGGGGTCCGCCTTCAGGATGCGGCAGAGCTGCACGCCGGAGATACCCACCATCTCCAGGTCGGAGACGACGAGATCGAAGGGCTGCTCGAGGCAGAGGCCAAAGGCCTCCTCGCCGGATGCGGCGCGAAGGACGGTGTGGCCGGCGTCCTCGAGCAGGCCCGCCACGAGCTGCCGGGTGACCCGGCTGTCGTCCACGACCAGGATGCGGGCCGCCTGCGGTCCGCCGGATGGAGTTGCGTCCATGGGGTGGGGAACGGCGCCGATGGCGGAAGCTGAAGCCTTCGGGAACTCGTGCTACGAGGGCCGTTGCGCGACCCTGCCACGCCGCGCCGAACGCCAAGAACGCCGTTCCGCCTCAGGAGCCCGGGAAGATCCGATGAACACCGACCCCACCCTCTCTCGTGCGCCCCTCTCCGGAGCCAGCTACTTCGCCGTCGAATACGAGCCCGAGACCGGCGAGGTGGTGATGCTCGACCAGCGCCGACTGCCGGCCGAGGTCGTCTACTACCGCTTCAGCCGACCGGATGAGGTGGCGGATGGCATTCGCGACATGGTGGTCCGCGGGGCGCCGGCGATCGGTGTCACCGCCGCCTACGCCTTGGTCCAGGTCGCGCGCGCGGAATCGGGCGACGCCAGGAGCTTCCTGCTCGCTCACGGTGCGGCCTCTCGCGTGCTCGACGCCACGCGGCCCACTGCCGTGAACCTCGCCTGGGCCATCGCGCGCATGTCGCGTCGCGCCGCCGAAGTGGCCGCGCTCGCGCCCGCGGAACGCTACGAAGCCATGCGGGCGGAGGCCGAGACGATCCATCGCGAGGACGTCGCTGCCTGTCGCGAGATGGGTCGCCTGGGCGCCCTCGACGTGCCCGACGAAGCCACCATCCTGACCCACTGCAACGCGGGCGCTCTGGCCACGGGCGGCTACGGCTCGGCCCTGGGCGTGATTCGGGCCGCCGTGGAGGCGGGCAAGCGCGTGAAGGTGCTCGCCGACGAGACGCGGCCCTATCTGCAGGGCGCGCGCCTGACGTCGTGGGAGCTGTTCCAGGACGGCATCGACGTGGAGGTGATCACCGACAACATGGCGGCGCATTTCTTCCAGACCGGCGAGATCAACTTCGTCATCGTGGGCAGCGATCGCATCGCCCGGAACGGCGACGTGGCGAACAAGATCGGGACCTATGGCGTGGCGGTTCTGGCGCGCGCCCACGGCGTGCCCTTCGGCGTGGCGGCGCCCTTCAGCACGGTCGACATGGCGACCGTGACCGGCGCGGGCATCCCCATCGAGCAGCGATCCCGGGACGAGGTCGCCCGCATCGGCGCGAGCATGCTCGTGGCCGACGGTATCCCGTGTCGACATCCGGCCTTCGACGTGACGCCGGCGCGCCTGGTGGACGCCCTCTACACGGAGCGGGGCGTGGTGCGCCCGGCCAAGGGGGAGACCCTCGACTTGCTCGTTGGCCATGCGCCGGGCCCTCAGGATCGCTAGACTTGAGACCTAGAGGATTCCCTGGCCCCGACACGCTCCATCGTCATCGGTCGCTCTCGTGACTGTGATCTCGTCTACGGCGAGGCCACCGTCTCCGGTCATCACGCGCGCCTGGCCTGGCGTGGCCGCACCCTGTGGGTCGAAGACCTGGGCAGCGCCAACGGCACCTGGGTGCACGGCAAGCGGGTGGACAGCGCCCAGATTCGTCCGGGCGAAGAGGTGCTCTTGGGGCAGGCATCCCTGCCTTGGTCGCGGCCGGAGCTGAGGGCGCTGCTGCGCCAGGGCGCGGGCGACACGGTCGAGGCGGTCTCCATCCCCGGGCGCCGTTTCATCTGCGGTTCTTGCGGGGTGCGCGGCGTCATGCCGGCGGGCTTCAAGGGAGGAATGCTGCGCTGTGGATCCTGCGGCGAGCAGCTCAGCGTCGGGCCTCCGCAGAAGCGTGGCCGCTGGGGCTGGGGCCTCGCGCTCGTGGTCCTGCTCCTCGGTGGCGGCATCGGGCTGTGGGCGACGCGAGGATTCGAGCAAGTCCGTGCGGTGCAGGAGGCGGTTCGAGAGCTGGGCGAGCGCGCCAGCGAGCAGGCGGGGACCGGCGCGTCGAGTCCGCAGGAGGCGTCCATCCGCGCCCACAGCCGCGACGCCGTGGTGACCGCCATGGACTCGAGGAATCCGATCACGCGCAACACCGCCGTGCAGCTCGCCGCCCCGGACCAAGGGCCCTACCACGTCGAGCAGGTCGCGCGCGTGTGGAACGAAGTGCGAGCGCGCTGGCACTACGTCAACGACCCTCGCGGGCAAGAGTATTTCGCCAAGGCGAGTGAGAGCATCCAGAACGACTACGCCGGCGACTGCGACGACTTCGCCATCGTGCTGGCGTCCATGATCACCGCCATCGGTGGTGACGCGCGGGTCGTGATGATGGACGGCCCCGGAGGCGGCCACGCCTACGCCGAGGCCTGCTTGAACGATCCACCGGACACCATCCGCGACAAGCTCGCCGCCTTCTATCGCGCCCATCGAGACGCCCGTCTCGGCCGCCAGACGCTGAGTGAGATCCACTACCGTCCCTCCGATACCTGTCCCGTCTGGCTGAACCTCGACTGGAACGCGGGCGTGCCCGGTGGCGATTACGAGGCCGAGGCATGGGCCGTGGCGATCCACGACGACGGCACGACCGAGACCTTGGCGCCCGCCGGCCTGCCACCCGTCGCGGGTGCCAACAACGGCGCGGTTCCACAGGCGGCGGCCCCGGCGCCGTAGCCTGCCCTCCGCACCCCTCCGCACCGGCTGAACTTGCTTCTTCACGGTTGATGCGCCCATGATGCGACCCGCGAGGTGCGCCATGCCGACTGATCTGCTCCGTTCCCTGTTGCCCTTGGTCGAGGATGATCTCGACGAGGTCGAGGCCGGTCCAGATGGATTGTCGGCCAACGTCAGCACGCGCTACGGCGAGGTGGTGCTGCGGGTGGAGCACGACGAGGAGGCCGAGTCGCTGCGCGTCGGCGTGGCGATCCCGCCGCCCGCGGGCGCGGGCCGCGCCTTCTTGATCTTCTGCCTCAGCCTCGACGCGCGCTACTGGGACGTGAAGGTCGGGCTCGACGACGCGGGCTTCCTGCTCTTGCACTCGGACCTCTCGGCACCCGAGAGCGAGGATCACGCGGACCTGGCCTCGCTCCTGGTCGAGCGCTCCGACGCCGTGATCGACCTGCTCGACGACGATCTCGTGGGCTTCATGCTCGAGCACGATCTGGGCACGCCGGCTCAGGTCCTGCGCTGGCGTGATCGCGCGCCCGAAGTCGTCGTGGACGACGAAGAGTAGTCTTCAGACGCGCATCAGCGCGGCGCCCCAGTGCAGGCCGGAGCCGAGGGCCAGGAAGCAGACCAGCTGCCCTGGCTTCAGGCGTCCGTCACGGCGCATCTCGTCTGTGAGGATGCCGATGGTCGCGGCCGAGGTGTTGCCGTAGCGCGCGATGTTGCTGGGCACCTTCTCCTCGGGCAGCTTCAAGGCCTGGCGCACGGCGGCGTTGATTCGATCGTTCGCCTGATGGGCGATGAACCAGTCCACCTCCTCGAGGCTGACGTCGTGCTTCTTGCACAGGCTGCGCACGCAGCGCGCGAGCTCGACCACGGCGGTCTTGAACAGATCGCGCCCCTGCATGCGCGGGATGTGCTCCTCGCGCTCGAACATCTCCGGCGTGAAGTAGGGTCGGCTCTTGAAGCCACCGCTGGCGATGTAGATGCGGTCGAACATGCGTCCGTCGGAGTGGAGCTCGGCGCCCATGAAGCCGTGTCCCTCGTGCTCCGATTGCCGCATCACGAAGGCCCCCGCGCCGTCGCCGAAGAGCACGGCCAGCCCGCGATGACGCGTGCCCCGCGCGAAGGCCTCGGGCGTGACCTCGCGATCCGAGTCGCCATAGAGCACGTCCCAGTCCTCCCAGGGCATGAAGCCCGCGTGGGCGTCCGCGCCGACCACCAGCAGGGTCTTCGCGGCCCCCGACTGCACGAGCCCCTCCGCGACCTGAAAGGCGAAGGGCATGGCCGCGCATTGTTGGCGGATGTCGAGCGCCGGCACGCCGGGGATGCCCAGGCGCGCGCCCAGCAGCCCGCCGGAGCCGGGGAAGATGTGCTCGGGCGTCATGGTCGAGAAGAGGATGAAGTCGATGTCTTCGAGTTCGAGCTTGGCATCCGCCAGCGCCGCTCGGCAGGCGTGGGCCGCGAGGTCGGAGACGCCCTCGCCCTCGGCGACGAAGTGCCGCTGCTCGATGCCCGTGCGCTGCTTGATCCACTCGTCGTCCGTGTCCATGACCCGCGCGAGCGAGGAATTGGGGACGGGGACGCCGGGCAGATGGCGCCCGCTGCCGATGATGGTGATGCCCT
>JAACVI010000339.1 GCA_009992505.1 Myxococcales bacterium | reverse complement strand
CGAGGCGATGCTGAAGCATCGTCGAGGAGCGGCCGGCCGTGCCTGGCGGCTGTCCCGCCGCGGAATTCGGGTGGTTTCAAGCCGTTCGGTGCTCTAGCGGGTCGGACGGGCACGTCGGCACGCGAACCGGGCCAGCGCTCGCGCGGCCCGCCCACATCAGCGGTTGGCTCACGCACGGCGCCCGTGCGCACCCGCCGGGCACATCTGAATGCGAACGTGGGGGCCCGCGCTCGCGCGGCCCGGGCACGTCGTCGTGCGTTGGGCACGCGTCGACTTGCGGCACGCAGACCGTCGCCGCCGACCACCGCCGCCGACCACCGCTGAATGGGAAGACGGGGCCCGCGCACATCTCGGTGCGTCTGGGGGCGGCGTGCGGGCGAGCTCGGCTCCCCCACGCCCTCGCGTCACTCCGCGGGCGGGGTTACAGCCTGGATGGTCGTGTGGCTGCGATACTCCATGAGGCCCTCGGAGTTGTTGAATCCGGAGCCCGAGACGCGGGTGAACTTGCCCGTGACCTTCACCTTGTTGCCTTGGACGAAGTCGGTGGGGACCGGGAGGATGCCGCTCGCGGGATCCGGCGGCTCGTAGCGGCCGCGGCTGGCGAGCTCGACGGCTTCGTCGATCTGCTCCTGGTTCTCGGCGTAGCCCACCACCATCAAGGCGTTGTGGTGGTCGGTCTCGGTCGCCGTGTCGGCGATGTACATGTGAGGAGCGGCCGGGCGCGGACAGACCTGACCGCGCGGACACTCCGGCGGCTGGTAGATGTCCACGATGTAGCCCGTCAGGCTGACGTCCGTATCCATGGTGTTGCGGATGCGATGCCGCAGACCCCAGATGCTGTAGCTGCTGTCGTCGTAGGTCGTCGGGAAGGGCGGCGGAGGCAACGTGGGCACGGTGGGCAGGTTCGGATGCACGTCCGGCAGCCGCTCCACCTGAAGGTTGGGGTCCGGTTTGTCGCCGCAGCCCACACCCAGCAGGGTCAGTATGACCATAGTCGACAGGATTCCACGCGTCGCTTGCATCATCCGCTGAGCCTCATCTCTCTCGCCCGAAGGCGCGCGGACGTTATCACGGCCTGTTCCAGGGCCACAAGCAGCGGATTCACCCTGGCGTGGATCGGCCCGAGCCGGGGCGAGGCGTCACTGGCCCACGTGGCATCGGGCGGTCTGCGCCAGGGCGCGCCGGGACGAGTCGGCGAGTCCCGCGTCCTGACTCGTCACCAGGGACTGAAGTGCGGATTGGGCTTGGTCGCCGCCCAGCTGCCCAAGCGCCGCGATGGCCGCCACGGCCACGTCTCGATCCGGTTCCCAGGCGTCGGGGCGCCGCGAGCGTTCCACCAGGTCCAGCAACGCCGGCACCGCATCTCGCGCGCACAGGGCGCTCAAGGCACCGGCGCTGGCCTCGAGCACGGCGGGCCACTCCCCCTCGGCCCGCAGCCGCGCGATCAAGAGCGGCACCGCGGCCTGGTCGTGGAGCTCGCCCAGAGCGCGCGCGGCCACGGTGCGCACTCGCGGTGACGGATCGCCGAGCGCCGCGTGCAAGATGCGCCGCCCACGTGGGTCGGGCACGAGCGCCTGTAGGGCTGCGGCGCGGACGGCCGGCCAAGCGTCCCGGCGCGCCACGGTGGCCAGCGGAACCAGGGAAGACGCGTCTCCCCGCAAGAGTCCGGCGGCGGTGGCGCGTACCCGCGGATACTCATCCGTCAGCGCGCCTCGGGTCAACGCCACGAGGCGCGGGCTGTGCCTGGAGCTCAGCGCCTCGAGCGCCGCCGCGCGCAGCATCCACTCCTCGGCGTGCAGCAGCTCGGCTTCGAGCCAGCCGTCGCCGGCGTCCTCGGCGGGCAGCTTCCCGAGGGCGAGGGTCGCCCGGTATCGCTCGGGAAAGTCCTGGGCGAGGGCGCGCGCTCGGCCCGTGAGATCGACGGCGACGTCGCTGCCCTGGCCGGAGAGGGCGAGGGCGGCCGCCACCAACGCGGGCGCCGGTGGGTTGCCGTCGGCCCACTCGCGCAGGCTGGCCCCGGCCTCGGGGCCCGCGTCCGCAGCCGCGCGAGCCAGGGCGCGCCGAAGTCCGGGAAGATCCGAGCCGCCGCTCGTGGCCAGAGCCTCCAGCAGCGCGGGCAGGGCGAGGGCGGGGGCGCGACGGGCGAGCAGGCGTCCAGTTCGTTCCCCGAGGTCGCCGCCGCCGCGCGTGAGGGCGGCCAGGATCGGACCCGTCTCGGGCAGTCCATGATTCAAAGCCGTCAGCGCGGCCTCGGAGACCTCGGCGTTGGCGTCACGTGCGCCGAGCTCGAGCACCACGCCCGCTTCCGGCAGATCGCGCATACGCGCCTCGGCGACGCGCAGGGCCGCGCGTCGTTCATCGCTGGGCATCTCGGGCCACGCCTGGTGGAGTGCCCGAAGAGCGGGCAGGCCGAGCGCGGCGAGCACGCGTATGGCGTGTCCGCGACCCGCGCCGCCTTCGGCCAGGGCGCCCATCCACTCGGCGCCACCGCCGGGTCGGTCGATGTTGGTGAACGCGCGCACCTCGGTCAGCGCCGGCGGAGCGTCTCCGGGACGCCCCTCGACCCGCGCCAGCACGACGCTGAGGCAACGACCCATCAGTGGCGTGGGCGGCACCACGCGCACCCGCCTCGCGCCAGCCGGGATCTGCACCAGCAGCGGCGTGCCCGTCTCGGGGATGATCCACAGCGCGCGAATCTGCGCCAGGGAGCCGGCGGCGTCCGGAAGGCCGAGGCTGAACTCGAGGCGCTCGATGGGCAGCGTCGCGTCGAGCGTTCGGGCGCTCACGAATTCACCCGCGCCTGCGCGTGCCTGCGGACGCCAGCCCGTGCTCTCGTCGCCATCCGTGAGCGACGTGGGCGCCGGGGCAGTGAGGGCGTCGACGGAGACGAGGCCGGCCTCGCCCGCCATGCTGGCCCCCGAGGAGACATCGAAGAGCAGAGGCCGCAGGCGTGGCGCCGTGGGCGCGTCCGCGTCGATGGCCTCGGCCGTGAGCTCGACGGGCTGCACGCCGGGTGCGAGGCGGCTCAGGGACACGGCGCGCGGCGCGCGACCTCGACCCGTCAGCTGCTCGGCGGCGAGCAGGGCCGGCGGTCGACCGCAGACGCGGATGCGCTCGTGCACCCGGCCCACCACCAAGCCCTGCGCCTCCCCCGCGTCGTTCACGAGCGAGCGGAGGGCTTCGGCGTGTCGCTCCCCGGGATCGCCTCCCAGCGAGGTGCGGCCGTGCCAGAGAAGCTCCGCGCGACCGCCGCGCGCCCCCACCACGGCCTCGATCACCTGGGCGCGCAGCTCGAGGCGCACCAGGGCGACGTGGGTGCCATCCGCCAGCGCGAGCGTGGCCACTCGCGCGTGCGTGGGCGTGCCCGAAAGCTCCAGGCGCACGGGCGCACCCAGACCTCGGGCGACCAGGCTGACGGTGGGCCCGGGGGCCGCAGCCGTGGTGGTCGCCGCGGGTGTCGGCGAGTTGGCGGGCTCCTGGACCAGCTCGAGCGTGATCGGGCGTGTCGGCCGGCCCAGCGCCAGCTGCTGCGGCAAGTCCAGCGCTGCGTCCTCTGCGCACGGATCCGAGTCGGACGTGCGCGAGAGGTTCGGCGTCGCGGGCGCGTGGCCGGATTGTGCGCGCACGTGCGCCTGCGCCAGCAGCCCCCAGCCGAGCAGCCCGAGCGCCAGGAAGGAGCCTCG
>JAACVI010000338.1 GCA_009992505.1 Myxococcales bacterium | reverse complement strand
GTTCACGGAGGCGGAGCCGTCCGCCCACAGCACGGACGCGGCGCTGAAGGGCGGGTAGGTTCCGTCCGCCGCGGGTGCGAGGGTCGCCGTGGGGCCGCCGGCCACGACCACGATCACGCCCGCGTTGGCGATCGGCGGAGGTGGACCAGCGTCCGATCCCGCGTCCATGGGCGTGCCGGCGTCCGTGCCCGCGTCCGTGCCCGCGTCTCCCGTTCCGCCGTCCATGACCGGGGGCGTGGTGTCGGGACACTCGGTCAGGATGCATCCGCCGATCGTGCGCTGCGTGCACGGGCTGTCTGCCGGGACCTCCTGGAAGGCCGCCGTGACGACGGTGCGCGCGACGGGGCCGGCGCCGAAGTTCACCTGGTCGCTGAGCGCGAGGACCTGGCCAGTGGGAGTCGGTCCCGAATCGATGGGCCCCGAATCGCGCGGCCCCGTGTCGCCGGGTGAACCGTCGGTCGGTGCCCCATCCGCGCTGCCGTCGACGAGCCCCGCGTCGAGCGGCCCGAGGGGCACGCAGCGTCGATCCACGCAGCGCTGATCGATGCGGCAGTGCGTGTCGACCACGCATTGCGGACCGCCGCCACAGGCGCCGAGCGCGAGCGAGAGGCAGGAGAGGGCCAGCAGGCGGAGGGCGAGCCGACGAGGAAGGCGAGATCGGAAGTCAGTCACGAGCCCTACTCTACTCAACCAGGGGCCGGGGGGACAATCGCGGAGTCCCACCACGACGGATCACGCGCCGGACGCGTCGACGCCCCGCCGGAAGGACCGACGGGGCGCGGCGTACGATGCACTCAGCGCAAGCGCCTGGCGCGCGTGCTCGACATCTCTGTGAAGCCGATCTTGTAGCTGGAGTTCTGGCCCTGCTGATAGCTGCCGACCCAGATGCGGTAGGTGCCCGCGGTGATGGGCGTGGCGATGATCGGATCGCGCCCCTCGCTGTCGTCGTCGCAGTAGAGCGTGCCGTCGGGTCCCTGCATGACCAGGGTGGTGTCCTGCCTCGAGTGCACGAGCACGCGGAAGCTCGGCATATCCGTGCGCGCGACGAAGAGGTGGTCGGGCGTCTGCGCGACCCAGCCGCGGCAGGCGGGGTTCCAGTCGGCGGCCGAGAGACTGCCGCCCGAGGTGCCGTTCGCGACGGAGGGGTCGGGCATGAAGCCGGTGCTCAGCGTCGTGGTTCCGAAGTTGCTGGCGGTGTCGTTGGGCGCGAAGCTCGGACCGCCGCGACCCAGACCGGCGCCGCCGCCGGCACCACCGCCGCCGCCACCGAGGCTCGCCGTGTGGACGCTCCCCAGCTCAGAGAAGCCGATGGTGTAGGGAGCGTTCTGCCCCTGCTGATAGCTGCCGACCCAGATCTTGTAGACGCCGGGGGGGAAGCCGCCTGCGACCAGGGGGTTCCGGCCTTCGCCGGTCGCGTCGTCGTTGCACATGTAGCTGCCGTCGGGCCGCTGCACGACCAGGGTCGTGTCCGCCGCACCACCGTTGACCATGACGCGCAGGTTGTTGAACAGCGTCGTGGCCACCAAGAGGTGGTCAGGCGTGCTCGCGACCCAGCCCCGGCAGGTCGGGTTCAGCGTCTGTGCGTTGATGGATCCCCCGGAGGTGCCGGTCTCCGTGTGCGGATCGGGCATGAAGCCGCTGGCCAGGGAGACCGTGCCGAAGTTGGATGGACCGGCAGCCTGCTGCGGGGCGACGATCCCCTGTGCCACGGGCTGTCCCGGTGCCACGGGCTGTCCGGGTGCCACGGGCCCGCCGGCTGCGTTCGGCGGCGGTGGGGGCGGCGGCGGTGCTCCGTTTCCGCAGCCCACGACCATGGCGAGCGGCAACAGCCCAATCAGAAGTCCTCTTCCACGATTTTCCATAGACCCTCCTAAGGTGACGCGCGGAGTCCGCGCGATCGGAAATTCCCGTCGATCGTCATCTGCCCGGGGCAGACCCGACCACGCGCAGCAGACCGCGCAGCATCTGGTACGTCAAGCCCCAGATGATCTTCCCTCCGACCGCAAAGGCGGGCAGATCGTAGTGCTGACCTTCGTGCTCATAAGGACGAACGGAGTCGCGCTCGCCCCGCAGCATCGGACCGAGGGAGGCCCAGAAGAGCTCCGCCACCTCCTCGTTGGGCGCGAGGTCCGGGACCACCGACAGCCCGTAGACGAAGGGACTGATGGCCATGCCCGTGCGCCGACCCCGTGCGATGGCCGGCAGCTCGTCGAGTGCGCCCAGGAAGCGCGCCTGACGGGAGAGCGCCAAGCCGACCTCCTCCAGAGCCTCGCGCTCCGCCGTGGCCCGCAGGCTCGGGTCGCTCGGATCCTGGTGTCCGCCGGGGAAGGAGATGTGCCCGGACCAGGGATCGCGCGGCGACTCGGCCCGTCGCATCAACAGCACTTCGGCGCCCGCCGTGGCAGGCCGGAGCACGATGGCGACCGCCGCTCGGCGCTCCGCCGGTGCAGCGAGCTGCGGTTGACGCCGAGAAAGCGCCTCCGCGACAGCGTCTAGCGTGGGCACCGCATGCAAGTAGACACCGAGGGGACGCAGGTCAACCACGCCCGCCCGAGGGGCTCATTCCTCCTTGTAGCGGCTGAGGATCAGATCGAGCAGCGGGCCGATGCCCTCGTGCCGCGAGAGCGCCACCGACTCCACGTCCGACGCGAGCAGATGCGGCGCCAGAGCTTCGCCGAAGGACTGGTCTTCGCCCCAGATCACCACCAGGACTTGGTCCGGCAGATCCTTCAGGGCGGACGCCAGATCGGCCTGGCTGATCTCGGGCGGGGACACGCAGTCGACCAGGGCGAGCAGCGGCGCCTCCGAGAAGGTGGTGCGGCGGATCTCGTGCACCGTGGTGGCGAGGGTCGTGTGCAGACGCGCGGCGCCCAGCGAGGCCTCGAGGCGTGCCGAGAAGGTGCTGCGACCCGAGATGATCAGCACGGAGACCGGCTCGCGCCAGACGATGGGCATGGTGATGGTGATGCTCGGCTCGCCGTCCAGCTCGACGTCGATGTCGAGCGGGATGTCGGTGCCGGTGCGATCGCCGTTCACCAGCACGCGGTCGAGGCGCTTCATCAGCTCGCCGGTCACGACATCGCCGACGCGACGCTCCAGGATCTCCCGCAGCGGGCCATGACAGAGGTCGAGCACATCCTGAAGGTTGCTCGGGACCCCACCCTGCCAGCGTGAGAGCGCCGCGAACATCGCAGCCGTGG
>JAACVI010000060.1 GCA_009992505.1 Myxococcales bacterium | reverse complement strand
GTGGCTGCGCGTGCCGCTTCAGGCGTCCGCGCCGCTCGCCGCCTTGTCCGAGCTGCGCTCGAGTCGAACGGCCCAGGATAGGCTCGGGCGCACGCCGCGCTGGATTGGCTACGTGTCCTACGACGCCGGACTCGACGCCGAGCTACGCGCCGCACGACCCGCGGAGGCGATGGCGCTCTGCTTCGCGCGCTACGACGCCGCGCTCACGTTGGACCACGAGTCGGGCGAGGCATGGGTCGTGGGCGAAGACGCCGACGCCTGCGAGCGCCTCCGGGCCAAGCTCGATGCGCCGCCGACGGAGGGTGCCTTCGCCCTGCACGCCATCACCGCGACGTCGCGCGAGCGACATCAGGGCGCGATCCGCGACGCGCTCGAACAGATCGCGGCCGGGGAGATCTACCAGGTCAACCTGGCCCGCCGCTGGCAAGCACGCCTCGAGGGTTCGGCGCTCGCGCTCTTCGAAGCCATGCGCTGCGCGAGCCCCGTGCCCTTCGGCTTCTACTTCGACGCGGGCGATCACCGCGTGCTCGGACGCAGCATGGAGCGTTTTCTGGGCTGGGAAGGGCCCGGCGGAGCGCTCACGAGCCGACCGATCAAGGGCACGATCGCGCGCAGCGGCTCGGAAGACGAGGTCGAAGCGAAGCTGCTGCGCGAGGACATCAAGGAGCGCGCCGAGCACTCGATGATCATCGATCTCGTGCGCAACGACCTCGGACGCGTGGCGGAGGTGGGCAGCGTGGCGCTGAGCGATCTCTTCCGCGTGGAGCCCTACGCGGGGCTGAGTCATCTGGTCTCGACCGTGCGCTGTCAAACGCGAAGCGACACGAGTCTGGCGCAGATCTTCGAAGCCACCTTCCCGCCGGGCAGCGTCACGGGCACGCCCAAGCTGCGCGCGATGGCCTTGATCGAAGAGCTCGAGGGCTTCGCGCGCGGCGTCTACACAGGCGCCGTGGGCTACGTCAGTCACTCGGGCCAGGCGCACTTCGCGGTGGCCATTCGCACCGCCGTCGAGCGCGCGGGGCAAGTCCACTACGACGCGGGCGGTGGGCTCGTGGCGCTGAGCGATCCCGAACGAGAGGTGCAAGAGACCGAGCTGAAGGCGCGCGCCTTGCTCGACGCGCTCGGGCAAGCGCGGGTCGGCGCGGGTCGACCCTTCGGGTGACCGAGCCCCTCCGCGATCTCTGATCGTTGCGCCAGGTCAGCGGTCCGATGCTGCGATGCACGCACGGTTCTGGGGGTCTACACTCGGCGATGGAGCTGGATCGATGAAGCGTGAGGGTGTGGCGAGATGGGCGGGGTTGTGCGCCCTGATGCTGGCGTGCGGGGGCTCGGGAGCATCCGGCGCTGATGCCGCGGCGGACGCCCGGACGCAGCCGTGTTCCGCCAGCATCGACTGCGACGACGGACTCTTCTGCAACGGCGAAGAGCGTTGCGTCGACGGCGAGTGCCTGCTCGGCTCCCCCGTGCTTTGCGAGGACGGCGTCGCCTGCACCCGCGATCGCTGCGACGAGGCTAGGCGTGCGTGCGTCAACGCCGCGCCCGACGAGGACGGGGATGGCCACACGGCCCTCGACTGCGGAGGCGACGACTGCGACGACGCGGACGCGCATCGCTTCCCCGGCAACACGGAGGTCTGCGACACGAGGGATGACGACGAGGATTGCGATCCCGAGAGCTTCGGCGAGCGCGACGCGGACGGTGACGGCAGCTTGGACGCGCGCTGCTGCAACCTGGCGGCCGACGGCAGCCGCATCTGCGGCGACGACTGCGACGATGCCCACCCGAGCGTGCATCCGGGCGAAGCCGAGGACTGCGATGGTCTCGACAACGACTGCAACGGGGAGGTCGACGACGGCGTCACGCAGCCCTTCTGGCCCGACGCGGACGCCGACGGCGAAGGGGACGCGACGGCCCTCGCGAGCGACGTTGTCTGGGCTTGTCATCGGCCCGCGTCGACGTCACCCTTCCACGCCGATTGCGACGACACGAACGCAGCCATCTCTCCGAGTCTGCCCGAGGTCTGTGACGAAGCCGGCGTCGACGAGGACTGCGACGGCGTGGCCAACCCAGCGGATCGCTGCGCCTGCTCGGGCACGTCCAGTCGTCCCTGCCCCCTCTCCGGCGCCTGCGCGGCCGGTGTCGAGCGCTGCATTTCCGGCGCCTACTCGGCCTGCACGGTCGCTGCCGTGCCGGAGACCTGCAACGGCGTCGACGACGACTGCGACGGACTCGTCGACGATCTCGGAGGCGTGGAATTCGGGCTGCGCCTCGACTGCTTCGTCGACCGCGACAACGACGGCTTCGCCGCACCGGATGCGGACCACGTATCGAGCTGCCCGGCCGCCGGACGCAGCAGCTTCGGCGGCTGCCCGTCCGGTACGACCAATCGTGATCCCAGCGCCACCGAGGCGGACTGCGACGACACGCAGAACACCATCCGGCCAGGTGCGCCGGAGCGAGCCAACGGCGTGGACGACGACTGCGACGGCATGATCGACGAGGGCACCTGAGTGAAGCACGGAGCACGACACGCAGCGTTCCTGACGACAGCCCTCCTGTGCGCCTGCGGTAGCGGCTCGACGCCCGACGCGAGCGGCGCGGACACGGCCCTGGTCTGTCACTCGGACGCCGAGTGCGACGACGGGCGCTTCTGCGACGGAGAGGAGCGCTGCGTGGACGGGGAGTGCGTGCTCGGAGCTCTTGTGCTGTGCGAGGACGGCGTCGCCTGCACGACCGACCGCTGCGACGAGGCGCGGCGCGGCTGCGTGCACGAGGCACCCGACGGCGATGGCGACGGACACATGCCCGTCGACTGCGGCGGTGACGACTGTGACGACGCGGACGCGAATCGCTTCCCCGGCAACGTCGAGGAGTGTGACGCAGGGGGTCACGACGAGGACTGCGATCCCACGACTTTCGGCTTTCGCGACGCCGATGGCGATGGGTATCCCGACCAGACCTGCTGCAACACGGCCCCGGACGGCAGCGAACTCTGCGGCGACGACTGCGACGACGGGCTGCCGGCGGCGCATCCGAGCGAGGCCGAGGTCTGCGACGGCCTCGACAGCGACTGCGATGGCCTGATCGACGAAGGGGTGACGGCGACCTTCACGCGGGACGCGGACGCCGACGGCCACGGTGCCGTGGGTGGGGAGACGCGCGACGGCTGCTTCGCGCCGGAGGGCTTCGCGGACTCCGCCGACGACTGCGACGACGGCGAGGCGCGCGCGCATCCGGGGGCGGTCGAGGTCTGCGATCGCGTGACCCCGCCGGTCGATGAAGACTGCGACGGCGTCGCGAACCCGCCGAGCTTGTGCAACTGCGACTCGGGCGACACCCAGCCCTGCAGCCTGCCGGGCGTGTGCGCCGCCGGCACGCAGACGTGCGTGGACGGAGCCTGGGGCGACTGCTCGATCCGCGGCAGCGCCGAGGTGTGCAACGGGCTCGACGACGACTGTGACGCCGTGATCGACGAGGGCCTGACGGTCTCTTGCTTCATCGACAGTGACGGAGACGGATTCGCCGCTGCGGGCACGCCGAGCGAGGCGCGCTGCCCCAACCCGGCGCGCGCCTTCGTGGGTGGCTGTCCACGGGGCACGACGGATCGCGCACCGCTCGGCGCGGCGAACCTGGACTGCGACGACGCGGACGCGGGTCGCGTGCCCGGCGCGTCCGAGGTCTGCGACGGCGTGGACAGCGACTGCGACGGCGCCGTGGACGAAGGCGCGGCGTTGCGCTGCTTCGTCGACGCGGACAGCGACGGCTACGGCGTGGGCTCCGGCGGCGACGTCTGCCCCGCGACGGGCACGCACGACTGTCCGGCGGGCCTGACGGCGAACGACCCGAGCGCCCTCGGTCTGGACTGCGACGACGGCGACGCCTCGCGCTCTCCGGGCTCCGCCGAACGCTGTGACGGAGCGGACGACGACTGCGACGGCATGGTCGACGAAGGCGTGAAGGTCGACTGCTTCGTCGACGCAGACGCCGATGGTTTTGCGGCGGCGGGGGCGAGCGCGACGGCCCGCTGCCCGGCGTCTCCCAGCGTGCCCTGCGCGGCGAATGAGACCGCGCGGGCGCCGGTGAACGCCGTGAGCAGGGACTGCGACGACGGCGATCCGACGGCTTCGCCCTCGGTGATCGAGGCATGCGATGGCGTGGACAACGACTGCGACGGCATGATCGACGAGGGGCTCACGGTGATGCGCTACCTCGACGCGGACGCCGACGGATTCGGCGCCGGCCTACTGGTGCCGACGTGTCCGGGCGAGCCCGGCTTCGCCGGACGTCGATGGCGACGGCCACGGGCCCACCGACTGCGGCGGTGACGACTGTGACGACGCGGACGCCGAGCGCTTCCCAGGCAACACCGAGATCTGCGACGCGGCGAAACACGACGAGGACTGTGACCCGACGACTTTCGGGTATCGCGACGCGGATGGAGACGGCTGGCCCGACGCCTCCTGCTGCAACCTCGACGCGAGCGGCGCCGAGCGCTGCGGGAGCGACTGCGACGACACGCTGCCGACGGCGCATCCGAGCGAGGCCGAGAGCTGCGACGGAGTCGACAACGACTGCGACGGCGTGATCGACGAGGGCGTCATGCGCGTGTTCACGGTGGACGGCGACGGCGATCACCACGGCGCACGCGGCGGCGGCACGATGGAAGCCTGCTACGCGCCCGAGGGATACGCCGAGGTCGACGACGACTGCGACGACGGCAGGGCGGACGTGCACCCGGGGACGACGGAGCGCTGCGACGGAGCCGCCGTGGACGAGGACTGCGACGGCGTCGCCAACCCGCCGAGCCTGTGCAGCTGCACGACGGGGACGTCGAGCACGTGCGCCGAGCCGGGGGTGTGCTCCGCCGGCACGCGCGACTGCGTGGCGGGTGGCTGGGCCGCTTGCTCCATCGCCCCGAGCACGGAGAGCTGCAACGGACTCGACGACGACTGCGACGGACTGACGGACCAGGGCCTGACCGTGACCTGCTTCGGCGACGAGGACGGCGACGGATTCGCCGCGCCCGGCGCCACGGACGTGGCCCTGTGCCCGGTGATGGGGCGTGACGCAATCGGTGGCTGTCCGGTGGACTTCACCGACCGACCACCGCTCGGCGCATCGAACCTCGACTGCGACGACAGCGACAGCAGCCGCGCCCCCGACCGGACGGAAGCCTGCGACGGCGTGGACAACGACTGCGACGGGGCCATCGACGACGGCGCGCGCGTCACATGCTACGCGGACGCCGACCGCGACGGATCGCCCGTCGGCGCGGCGCAGGAGGTCTGTCCAGCGCCCGGCACCATGGCGTGCCCCGCCGGCATGACGGCGACCTCTCCGGAGAGCGCGGGCAGCGACTGCGATGACAGCAACGCGGGTCGCTTCCCCGGCGCGGTGGAGGTGTGCGACGCGGCGGGCGTGGACGAAGACTGCGACGGCGCGGTGAACGAAGGCCTCACGGCGACCTGCTATGCCGATGGCGACGGCGACGGCTTCGCGCCCCATGGCGCGGCTTCCGTCACGCTCTGTCCGACGGATTTGACCATGGCCTGCCCCGCCGGCATGACCATCATCGCGCCCGCAGACGCCTCGACCGCCGACTGCGACGACGGGCGCGCGGACGCCTCACCGGCGGCGCCCGAGGTGTGCGACCTGGGCTCGCCGGCCGTGGACGAGAACTGCAACGGGCGCGCCAACGAGGGCGTGGAGGTGACGCTCTTCGACGACGCCGACGGCGACGGCTTCGGAAGCACGAACACCGTGACCACCTGTCCGGGCGCGCCGCGAACGGCTGACAACTCGGCGGACTGCAACGACCGCAACGCCGCCGTGCACCCTGGCGCGCCAGGCTCGGACCAGCCGATCTGCGGCTTCGGTGAGGTCGTGTGCACGGTCTACGTCGGCTTCCCTCCCGTCCTCACGCCCTATCGCCTGGGGTGCAAGCCCATGGGCAGCAGCGATTGCGACCCCTTGCGCAGCGACTGGGACTACGACTGCAACGGTAGCGTGACCCCGGTGGTCGACTCCTGCCGGAACACGGGCGGCATGTGCGGCGCGTCCAACCCGTGCATGGGCGGCGCAGTCTGGGACGAGAGCCTGCCGGGACCGCCCTGTGGGCTCACGCAGGGCGACGGAGTCCGCTGGGGAAGCTGCGGCTGCAACGGAATCACGAGGGCGTGCAGCCTGAGCTCGTCCGGGCACGTGGGCGGATTCACCTGCCGCTGATGGCTTGTCCCGCACGCGAAGCCCGTCGGACGGGCGGAATCTGGGCTGCCCGTCGCGGGCTCCCGTGCTATCTAGGCGTCGCGACCCGCAAGGGGAGCGATCCGGAGTCGTCCAAAGGCAGGACAGCGGACTTTGAATCCGCGAATGGTGGTTCAATTCCTCCCTCCGGAACCAATGCTCGGGGCGACGCGCCGTGCTGGCGCGCTCGGGGGTTCAGGCGGGGAGGCGCAGCGCGAGGAAGGCCTCGAGGTTGCCCTTGGGTCCCTTGATCGCGGCGTCCACTCGAGCTTCGACCACGAAACCGAGCTCGATCGCCGCGTCGGCCACGGCCTGGATGGCGGCGGCGCGCTTGAGCGGATCGCGGACCACGCCCCCTTTGCCGACCTCGCCTCGGCCGACCTGAAACTGAGGCTTCACCATGGCGAGGACGCGTCCGTCGGGCTGGAGGATCGCGCGCGCGGCAGGAAGCAGCTTCTCGAGCCCGATGAAGGAAGCGTCGATCACGACGAGATCGACCTTGGCCCCGATGTCTTCGGAGGTGAGGTGACGCGCGTTCGTGCGCTCGAGGACGACGACGCGCGGGTCCGAGCGCAGGCGCGGATGGAGCTGCCCATAGCCCACGTCGATGGCGAAGACGCGGACGGCGCCGCGCTGCAGCAAGCAGTCGGTGAAGCCGCCGGTCGACGCGCCGAAGTCCGCGGCCACCACGCCCTCCACATCCCATTCGAAGGCATCGAGCGCGCCCTCTAGCTTCACGCCTCCGCGTGAGACGTAGGGATGATCGACCCCGCGCACCGTGAGCGGCGTGTCCTCGTCGAGCTTCTCGCCCGCCTTGTCGACGCGCTGCTCACCTCGAAAGACCTTGCCCGCGAGGATGTAGGCCCGAGCGCGTTCGCGTGACGGCGCGAGGCCCTGAGTGACGAGCAGGACGTCGGCGCGGATCTTCGCCACCCAGGGTTACTCAGAACGGGATGTCGTCGTCGGCGAAGTCGTCTCCGCCGCCGCTCGACGTGTCCCCGCCGCCGTAGTCACCGCCGCCGTAGTCGGGGCCGTAGTCGCCGCCACCGCCGCCACCACCACCACCACCGCCGCCGCCGCCGTAGTCACCGCCGCCGCCGCCGCCGCCGCCGCCACCGCCACCACTGCGGCCGCCCGCTTCGGGCCGACCCCCGAGGAGCAGCACGTTCATGGCGTTGATGCTGGTGGAGGTGCGCTTGCTCCCGTTCTTGTCCTCCCATTGGTTGTACTCGATGCGTCCTTCGACACAGATCGAGCGCCCCTTACCGAGGATCTTGTTCAGAGCCTCCGCGCGCTTGCCCCAGACGACGACGGAGTGCCACTCCGTGCGCTCCTGACGTTCGCCGGCGCGGTTCATGTAGCGTTCGGTGGTGGCGAGTCGAAGCTTCAAGAAGGGCCGCTGCCCTCCATTGGTGTACTTCAGCTCGGGATCCTGTCCCAGGTTGCCGATCAGGATGACCTTGTTGAGCCCTTCCGCCATGTCCGCCGCTCCTTATCTCGCTTGCTCGCGTGGAGTCGCACCTTACGCGCGGACCCGGAGCGCGCCAAGGGCGATCGACACGGAGCGCGGGCTCAGACGGGCTTCGACGGAGCGTCGGCGGCGGCCTGGCGCTCCTGCGTCTGAAGCACCCGCGCGAGCTCCGTCGTCAGCTCCCGAAGTCGCCGTTCGTGGTACTTCGGACCGACCTCGGAGGCTCCCCGAAGACGCTCGAGCTCCTTCACCTCGGCGAGAATCTCCGTGCGCCGCGCTTGCAGGACTGCAGCCTCCGCCTGGTGCCGGTCGCCAGGTTTGAAGATGAAGATCAGGGCGATGAGCAAGAGCACGCCCGCGGCACCCAAAGCGATCAGGCGCTCCGGACCCGGACCCGGGATCCCGCTGAGGGTCACGGTGAACGAGCGCAACGGAGCATCGTTCGGGCCGCGCTGGATCTCGGTGATGAGGAAGCTCTCGCCGCGCGCGTCTTGAGCCTGAGCAGGAGGGAATCCGATGGCCCGCAGCTGCAAGCCAGGCGCCGCCGAGGAGATGACCCGGTACTCCGCGGTGCGGAAGGGCAGAGCGATGCGAAAGGTCAGCGAGCGCCCGTCGATGGGCAAGTCATAGGCCCAGGACAGATCGACGCTGCCGGTGGGCATCGAGCCCTGGAGGGAGAAACCGTCGTCGTTGGGGATGAGGCGCTGATCGCTCATCACGGCCTCGGTCTGGAACGCGGTGAAGCCCGCCGGGAGCTGCACGGCGAGGCCGCCGTCCGGGAAGACCACGGTGTCGTTGCCCAGATTCGAGATCCGAGCCTCCTGCATGATGTGGAGCCGCCCCTGGACCAGCTCGAGCACGGCCTGACCCTGGACCATCAGCAGCGTGGAGGTATCCGTGGTCGTGTTCATGCGACGGACGCGCACGCGCTCGCCGCTCGTGGGATCGAGCCGGAAGGGCATGGCGCCGTACGTCGCGCCATCGATGGGCACGGTCACGCGGTACGCCTGACCCGTTCCCGTCGGCAGAGACGCCTTCTCGAACACGCCGTTTTCATCGGTCTCGCCGGTGAGGGCGGCTCGATTTCCGCCCTGCACCATGATGCCGATGCGCACCGCGGCACCCGCCAGCGGGGTTCCGTCAGGCGCCACGACGTCGACGTGGATCGTGCCGGCAGGCAGCGATGGGTCCGTCTCGGAGGTGGCGAGCTGGGGCTGCGCGAGGGCGCGGCGCGCGCGACGCTGATTCTCCTCAGCCTGATTCTCCTCGGGAGTGTCCGCGGCGTCGGCGGCCTCCGTGGCACGATCGACGCGCTCCTGAGCGCCGGCGGCGTTGCCACGAACGATCAGCTCGGCAGGGCCCGACGCGGGAGAGTCCGGCATGGGCGCGGGTTGAGCGGACGCTTGCCTGGTGGGTCCAAGCATGAGCACGAGGCCGAGCAGGAGTGAGATGCGGTGGTTCATGAGCGCTCCTCCTCGACATCATCGGACTCGTCGGTGTCGGCCGAGCCCGTGTCGGTCGGCTCCGCCGCGGACCCGGACTCCGTTTCGGACGCCTCCGCCTCAGACTCGGCGCCAGTCGCCGTGTCGTGCGAATCGTCGGCCGCTTCGACCGACAGCTTGGTTCCGCACTTCTTGCAGAACTCCGCGTCCAGGTCGTTCGTGGTCCCGCAGCCGGAACACTTCGGATCCGCCAGCGGCTTGCCGCACTTCTTGCAGAACTCCGCGTCCAGGTCGTTGGACACGCCGCAGGACGCGCAATCTCGCTGAGCCTCCGGCGACTTCGACTTCGACTTCGACTTCGACTTCGACTTCGACGCTCCGTCCTTCGGGGCGGGCTCGGGCGCGCTGGCCGGATCGCGGTAGGGCGTGCGGCCGTCGGGTCCGAGCGACTCGGTGATCAGCGCCTCGGCGCGCTTCACGTAGGCGTCGATGTTCTCGTCGAGCAAGCGCAGGACCTCGCGGGCTCGAGCGCGCAGACGCTCGTCCTGACTCTTGAAGTCGTTGTCGGCGATCTTCCCGGCTTCGTGCTCGAAGCGCAGATCGCGGATGTTGCCGAGCAGAGCTTCCTTCTCGTCCTCCAACGCGCGGTGGGTCTCACCGGTGTCGAGGGAGGGAAGATCGCGCAGATGTCCGGCGTGGAAGGCGGCGCGCAGGCTCTGCCACATGGCGAAGACTCCCATGAAAGCGGCGAGCCCCATCAAGAGCGAGAAGAAGATGGGCATGGTCATTGGTCGCCCTCCAGGACGTCGAGCTCGGCCTCGAGCTGATCCTCGTAATGCGTGTCCTCGCGCCCGGCGCCAACGGGCCCATCGGGGGGAGGCAACGCCGCGCCGCGCAAGCGCCAGCGACGGCCCAGCCAGATCAGACCGACGGCGGCGAGGACGATCGCGCCGACGGGCACCGCCCAGATGGTGCGGTCGAAGCCGGAGTCGCCGGGCACGGAGAGCGCCGCGGCTCCGTGGCGCGCTCGGTACTGAGCCTCGACCTGCTCGGGCGTATGACCATTGGCGAGCAGGGCGCGGAGCTCGGAGCGCTTGTCCTGCGCCCAGCTGCAATCGCAGCTGTCGAGGGGATCGCGCTCACAGTCGCCGCACTGGCAGAGCAAGTGGGAGAAGAGCTGACGCTCCGCGGGATCGCGGATCACGATCGTGCTCGAGAAGTGTCCACCGCCAGTTCCTGTTTGGGCCGCCGCGACCGATGGAGACGCAAGAGCGAACAGGCCGAGCACGAAGAGCCCCGTCACTCCGACGGCCTTGGCGCGCCGCCTGTGTTCGCGCTCCTCCGAGAGCCGCGCGAGCACCTGCTTCTTGGTCGGCCACATCGCCAGGAGTGACCCGAAGACCAGGATGAGGCCGCCGATCCAGATCCAGTTGACCAGCGGACGCTGGATGACGCGGAAGGTGCCGCGCTGGGTCGTGGGGTCGATCGTGCTCATGATGACGTAGATGTCTTCGAAGAGATTCGACCGGATGTAGACCTCCGTCGTCGGCATGTCGGGGTGGCTGCGGTAGATGAACTTGGCCGGAGCCATGGCCGCGAGCTCCGCACCGTCGCTGTCGAGCAGCGTCATGTTGGCGAAGATCATGCGCTTGTTCGGGTCCTGCAGCATCAGCGGGCCATCGTAACGGACGTGGTAGTCGGCCGGCGGCTCGGTGCCATTCGCGGCGGACTCCGCGCGCTGCGCGTCCGTCTGATGGATGCCCACGGCCATCGTCTCGCCGGGCCTGAGCGCGGCCTCGTACTCCAGATCCCAGGCGGCGCCCGTGAAGCCGAAGTACATCACGACGATGCCGATGTGCACCGTGTAGCCGCCGTAGCGACGGCGGGCACGGGACACGAGCTGGTACAGGGCCGTCAGGACGCCCTCGCCCTTGCGCATGCGCACGCGCGTGCCGCGCACGAACTCTTGCAGGATGCAGCCGAGCACGAAGGTGGAGAGCGAGGTGGAGACCACGGGCGCGACGCCGCGGAGCAAGCCGAGGACATGACCGGGGACGGTGTCGTAGAGCTGTTCCGCGGGAACGTAGGCGGGCATGCCCAGGCTCTGGCCGATGAAGATGTGCAGGAGGCCGACCACGACGCCCGCGATGGCGGGGACCAGCAACGCGCGCCCGAGGTTCTCGGCCGTCGCCTTGCGCCACGCGACCAGCGGTCCGATGCCCGTCAGCAGCAAGAGCACCAGACCGAAGGGCACCATCCACTCGTTGTAGAAGGGAGGTCCAACGGTGACCGTCTGGCCACGGAAGGCCAGGCTGATCATCGGGAAGGTGGTGGAGATCAGCACGAAGATCATCATGCCGAGCAGGACCCAGTTGTTGAGCAGGAAGAAGAACTCGCGGCTCAGCAGCGACTGGATCTCGTGCTCGGCCTTCAGCTTCGGCAGCCGCCAGATGATCAGCGCCGTGCAGCCGACGATCAAGAAGCCCATGTACCAGACGAAGTACTGGCCGATGTCGGAGCGCGAGAAGGCGTGCACCGAGGCGATGGCGCCCGAGCGCGTGAGGAACGTGCCGAAGATCGTCATGAAGAACGTCAGACACATGAGGAAGACGTTCCAGACGCGGAGCAGGGCGTAGCGCTCCTGCACCATGGCCGAGTGCAGGTAGGCGGTGCCGACGAGCCAGGGCAGGAAGGAGGCGTTCTCGACCGGATCCCACGCCCAGTAGCCGCCCCAGCCGAGCTCTTCGTAGCTCCAGACGCAGCCGAGGACCAGGCCGATGGCCAGGAAGGTCCACGGGATCATCGCCCAGATGCGGGCGGCCTTCACCCACTCGTCACCCATGCGTCCGGTGATGAGCGCCGCCACGACGAAGCCGAAGGGCACGGACCAGCCGACGAAGCCCATGTAGAGGGAGGGTGGGTGAATCACCATCCAGTAGTTCTGGAGCAAGGGGTTCAGACCTTCTCCATCGATCGGCGCAGCACCGATGCCCGTGGCGAAGGGGTTCGACGCGAAGAGCATGAGGATCAGGAAGAAGATGAAGATGCTCATCTGACTCGCGATGACCCAGGGCTGCAGTCGCTCCACGCGCCCGCGCATCCAGCGTACGACCGCCACCGTGTAGCCGCCGAGGAGGAAGGTCCACCACAGCAGCGAGCCGTCCTGACCTCCCCAGAGGGACGCGAAGAGGTAGCTGACGGGCATCGAGCGGTCGCTGTAGCGTGCGACATAGCGGATGCGGAAATCGTGTGCTTGGAAGGCCCACGCCAACAGCAACACCGCCAACAGGATGAACGCGGAGTTCGCGTAAGCGCCATAGCGCGCGGCCGTCAGCAGCTGGGGCCGACCTCGGCCAGCACCGACCGCCACCGCGAAGGTATAGGTGGCGACCACGAGCGCGAGGCAAAGCGTCAGCGTGCCGAAGAAGGGGAGATCGATGTGGGGCATGTGTCCGGTCTCGCGAAGGGCGTGGAGGACCACCGCCGTCCCACATGGAACGCGCGCCCTTCAGCGCAATGCTTAGGTCCCGGATTGGCTAGCCGCAACCGGCGCATGTGCAGACACAATCGCGGCCCCGTGAGGTTCGTCAGCCGGCGACGCAAGCCATGGCGATCCTGCGTGACGAGGCGCCCGGACGCCCCAGCGCCCGGACGTCCCAACGCCTGGCTGTCCCAGGGTCGAGTCACCCGCCAGTCCCGAAAGCCCAGGTGCGGGGCTCCGCCTGAAGTGCGGACGGGACCCGCCCGAAGGCGCGTCCCGTCGCATGAGCTACCGAAGCTCGCTCAGTTGGCTTCTTCGAACTCGGCGTCGATGACATCGTCGTCCGACGAGGCGCCGCCAGCGGGCGCGCCACCAGCGGACGCGCCGCCCGAGGCGCCGTTGCCACCAGGCGCGGCACCCGCCTGCGCGTAGGCCGCTTCGGCGACTCCCTTCATCGCCACTTCGAGCGCCGCAGTACCACTCTTGATAGCGTCGTTGTCCTGCTTGTCGATGGCCTCACGGAGCGACTTCACCTTGGACTCGACGTCGGCGATCTTGTCCGCCGGCAGCTTGTCCTTCACGTCGCCGAGGGACTTCTCGACCTGGTAGCAGAGTTGGTCCGCTCGGTTGCGCGCCTCGATCGCCTCGCGGCGACGCTGATCATCCGCCTCGTGCGCCTGGGCATCGTGGACCATGCGGTCGATCTCGTCATCGGCGAGGCCGCTGTTGCTGGTGATCGTGATCTTCTGGTCCTTGCCGGTGGCCTCGTCCTTGGCCATCACGGACAAGATGCCATTCGCGTCGATGTCGAAGGTGACCTTGATCTTCGGCACGCCGCGCGGCGCGGGCATGATGCCCTCGAGGTGGAAGCGACCGAGGGTGCGGTTGTCGCGAGCTTCGGCGCGCTCACCCTGGAGCACGTGGATCTCCACCTTGCCCTGGTTGTCGTCCGCAGTGGAGAAGGTCTCCTCCTTGCGAGTCGGGATCGTGGTGTTGCGCTGGATGAGCACGGTCATCACGCCACCCAAGGTCTCGACGCCGAGGCTCAGGGGAGTGACGTCGAGCAGGACCATGTCCTTGACGTCGCCGGAGAGCACGCCCGCCTGGACGGCCGCGCCCAGCGCGACGATCTCGTCGGGGTTGACGCCCTTGTGGGGCTCCTTGCCGAAGAACTTCTTGACCGTCTCCTGAACGAGCGGGATGCGCGTCGATCCGCCGACGAGCACGACCTCGGCGATGTCGGAGGACGTCTTGCCAGCGTCCGCCAAGGCCTTCTTGCAAGGCTCGAGCGTGGCGAGGACGAGGTCCTCGATCATCGCCTCGAGCTTGGCCCGCGTGAGCCGGATGTTCAGATGCTTCGGGCCGGACTGGTCCGCGGTCAGGAAGGGGAGATTGACCGTGGTCTCGAGCTTGCTCGAGAGCTCGATCTTGGCCTTCTCCGCCGCGTCCTTCAGGCGCTGCAGGACCATCTTGTCCTTGCTCGCGTCGATGCCGCTGTCCTTCTTGAACTCGGCGATCAGGTAATCCATCACCTTGTGGTCGACATCGTCGCCACCGAGATGGGTATCACCATTGGTGCTGATGACATCCACGACCTTGTCCCCGACCTCGAGGATGGAGACGTCGAAGGTGCCGCCACCGAAGTCGTAGACCGCGATGATGTGGTCCTTCTCCTTGTCGAGGCCATACGCCAGGGCCGCCGCAGTGGGCTCATTGACGATACGCTTGACGTCCAAGCCCGCGATCTTGCCGGCGTCCTTGGTCGCCTGACGCTGGGAGTCGTTGAAGTACGCGGGGACGGTGATGACCGCCTCGGTCACGGGCTCGCCGAGATAGTCCTCCGCAGCCTTCTTCAGCTTGCGAAGCACATGGGACGAAACCTCGGGAGGCGTCAGCTCCTTGCCTCGGACCTTGAAGCCGACGTCGCCATTGTCACGTCGTACGACCTGGTAGGGAATACGAGTGAGCTCGTTCTTCACCTCGTCGTAGCGATGACCCATGAAGCGTTTGGCGCTGAAGACGGTGGCCTCGGGATTCGTGACGGCCTGACGCTTGGCGATCTGGCCGACCAGGACCTGGTCCTGATCGTCCCAGGCGACCACCGAGGGCGTGAGCCGGTCTCCCTCTTCGTTGACGATGACCTTGGGGTCTCCGCCTTCCATCACAGCGACGACGGAGTTGGTCGTCCCGAGGTCGATGCCGATGATCTTTCCCATGATGCAGATTCCTCCCGGATGTTTTTCCGTGGGGTGAAGTGTTGGACGGGGGCCAACCTAACCACAGGCAGATTCCGGTCAAGTCGCGTGCCGACTCCGTCCGGAGGCTCAGCGGGAAGCGGCGGCGAGGTGGCGGCGAAGCTTGTCGAGGTCGGCGGACTGGGCGATGACGATGAGGAAAGACCCGGCTGGCAGTGCCAAATCGCCGCTAGGCTTGTAGACATAGCGACCGTCGGGGAGGCGCACGGCGATCACGAGAGCGCCCGTCTCGCGTACGCCGGAGCCGGCGAGCGTCTTGCCAGCCAGGGCACTGCCCTCCGGGATTCCGGCCTCGTCCACGCGCAGGCTGTGGTTGTGGTCGCGCAGCATGCGGTCGAGGAACTCCACGGCGGTCGGGCGAATCATCTCGCTCACCAGGCGCATGCCGCCGATGAAGTTGGGGGAGACGACCGCGTTCGCGCCCGCGCGACGCAGCTTGCCCTCGGCCGTGGCCTTGACGCTCTTGGCGACGATGCGCGCGCGGGCGTTCAAGGCGCGGGCCGTGATGACGACGAAGAGGTTGTCCTTGTCTTCGTGCAGGGCTGCGATGACGCCCTGGCAGCGCTCGACACCGGCGAGCTGCAAGACGGCATCGTCGGTCGCGTCCCCGAGGACGTACAGGAAGCGTGGCCCGAGGTCGCGCGCGTACTGCTCGAGTCGGTCCGCGTCGGAGTCGACCACGACGAAGGTGCGTTCGACCGCGAGCAGCTCCTCCACGATGTGGTGGCCCGTGGTGCCCATGCCGCAGACGAGGATG
>JAACVI010000059.1 GCA_009992505.1 Myxococcales bacterium | reverse complement strand
CGCGAGCGGTGCCCGCCTCGACTTCGCCCTCGAGCTGGATGCCGCGCACCCCGCGCAGCTCGATCCCGAGCCCGAGGCGGAAGACATCGCGAGCGGCAGTCCGGAGTGGTACCGGCGTTGGTACGTGTGGGCGGGCGTGGGCGGCGCGGTCGTGGTCGGCGCCGTGATCATCGGCGTCGTGGCCTCCTCGGGCGGCGGCACCTCGGCCTACCCCTTGCCCCCGATTCAGCCATGACGCGCGCTCGACTCTTCAGGCCTCGCCCCCTCCGCCGCGCCCTGTTCACGCTCGGCCTGGTCGGCCTCTGCCTGCCCGCGCTGAGCTGCAGCAGCGGCGGCGCAGAGCCCTTCATCCTGCGCTTGATCGCCGACGACGGCTCGGTCCCGAGCGGCCCCCGCAACGCCATCATCCTGAACGCCGTGGGTCGCGTGCAGGTGGTGATCGCGCCGGATCGCTCCAGCGGAAATCACTTCGACGCTCTGGCACCGCGCCTCTTCGACGGCGGCGACGTGGAGACGCGCGTCAGCGCCGCGGGCGAGTGGGTGATCACGCTCGAGCGCCCCTACATCGAGGCGCACGCCTTCGATCACGGCACGACCTTCGCGTTGGAGATCCCCCTCGCGATCCAGAACACCACGGACGATCCGGCGGTCCACGATCCCCTGATGCGCGTCACCTTCCAGCGTATGGGCGAGATCATCGCCAGCACGGAGCGCAACGTGAACTGGCCGCTGCTCCCCGGTGACGCGCTCGACGTGGTCGTCTTCTGCCCCGACGCGACACGCTTTCAATGCCTGAACACGCCGCCTCCCTGACCGCCCCGAGCGCGTCGAAGGCGGACAGCAGATCGCGACGAGGGGGGAGCGGCCTGACGCGTCTCCTCCTGCGGGCCTGCGCCTTCGCGTTGGTGGCCTGCGTCCCGCGCGCGCCGACGACGGTCACGCGCGTCCTCGGGGGTGAGCACGTCCGGGGCGCCTTCGTCTCGCCCTACGCCTACGAACACTACCTGCGTGCGGAGATGGCCTCGGCGCGGGGCGACTTCGCCCAGGCCGCGAGCGAGTTCGCCTCGGCGCGTCTCGGAGCCGAGGACGATCCCTTCCTGGCGGCCCGTGAGGCCGAGAGCCTGGACGCGAGCGGCGACCACGATGGCGCGGACCGCGTGCTCGCCGAAGGGCGTCGACTCTTCCCGACCTCGGAAGCGCTGTTCCTGGCGCAGGGCCGCATGCTCGAGGCGCGGGGGGATCGCTCCGGCGCCGCGCAGGCCTTCGTCCAGGCCATCGAAGCGGCGCCACTGTCGAGCCAGGGACCGCTCGCGCTGTCGGCCTTGCGTCTGGCGCAGGGCGCGCGGGAGAGCACGATCACGCCGCTGGTGCGTTACCTGGCGCGGGCGCCGGAGCGAGGCGCGGACGCCTTGAAGGTCCGCCTACGGCTGGCGCTGCTGCGGGGTGCGGTGGACGACGCGCTCACTCTGGCCGAGGCCCTGGGCACGTCGAGCGACTCCGAGCGACGACAACTGACGCGACTCGCCCTCGACGCCGGTCGCCCGGCCGCGGCGGCTCGCCTGGCGACGGGGCTGCGGGCCACGAACGACCGCGCCCTCCTGCTGCAGGCGCTGATGGCCGCCGGTCGCGTGGACGAAGCTCGCGCGATGCTGCGGGGCGAACCCCCGGAGGCCCTCGGCCACGCCCGGGCGTGGGCCGACTTCGTGCTCGCGCTCGAGGACAGCCAGCACGCTGCCGCGAGCCTGGAGGAGGCGCTCGTCACCCACGAGGCGCTGCGTCCGGCCTTGGTCGAGGCCGAGCTGCGAGCCAGCAGGCCCGCGCAGGCGATGGAGCTCCTGGCGCCTCTGCTCTCGCGGGATGTGGACGCACCGACACGCGCGCTGCTCGGTCGGGCGCTGCGCCGTGGGGGTCTGGCGGGCCTGGCGGACGAGCTCGAGGCGCTGAGCCCACGAGGGACCGAGCGCCACGAGGGAGCGAGCGCCACGAGGGACCAAGCGCCAACGCGGAGCGCTAGTAGCGGCCGAAGAGCGCCTTGATCGGCATGCCGAAGGCGGACGCGATCTTGAACAGCGAGCTGATGGACGCGCTCGATTCGGCGCGCTCGATCTGGGAGAGCAACGAGACGCTGAGCCCTGTGCGCTTCGAGAGCTGCTTCAGCGTCAGGCCACGATCCTTGCGCATGGCGCGGATGGTCTCACCGATGACGCGGTGTAGATCCTCCTCCGGGCTGCGCATCAGGCCCTTCTTGCGGGCGACGCGCTCGAGCACCTCGCGGAACTCCTCCGGATCGAAGGGCTTCTTGAGGTAGTCGACGGCTTCGAGCTTCATGGAGCGCACGGCCGTCTCGAGCGAGGGGTAGCCGGTGAAGATCACGACGGCGACGTCGTTGTCGACCTTGCGGATGCGCTCGAGGACGGCGATCCCGTCCATGCCCGGCATCATGAGATCCAGCACTACCAGGTGGTAACCACCCTCGCGAATCTCACCTTCGGCGGCCGCCGGATCGGTGACCGTGGTCACCGAGTAGCCATCCTTGGACAGGAAGGTCTCCATGAATTCGCAGATGGCCTCGTCGTCATCGACGACTAGGACCTTGATCCGCGGAAGACGCTTAGCCATGTTTTCCCCTTCACACTCGGCGCAAATGGCACAATCGCCTAGGGATGAATAGTCGGGGCGAGAGGATTCGAACCTCCGACCTCACGGTCCCGAACCGTGCGCGCTACCAAACTGCGCTACGCCCCGTTTTCAGCGGCCGGAACCTAGCGCCAGGGTCCGGGCCTGTCAACGGAATCCTGTGATGCGAGAATCCACATGGGCGGCGAGGGGTCGCACCTCGGGTCTGGGCTGGCCACATCTCATCGTCCCACGGGCCTCGTACAGGCCTTTTGCGAGGGTCCCGGACCGGCGACCTCAGACCGCCGACCGCGCGAGGCGCGATTGCAGTCCCATCACAACCTGGCGGAGCCGTGGAGCGCGGCGCGCTACCGACGGCGCTCGAAGCAGAAGACCTGGTAGGCGTCCGTCCCGTCGGCGTCGTCGGCGACCCACCAGGGCCCGAGACGATGGGCCAGGTCCGCGTCCGACGGCGGCGGCGCCAACGTGAGCGTCGTCCGCACGAGCTCCGGATGACGCCCGATGAAGCCCTGAACGACTCCATCACACTCCTCGCGCATGGGCGAACAGACGGCGTAGACGAGCCGCCCGCCGGGTGCGAGGGAGCCGGACACCTGTTCGAGGATCGAGCCCTGGGTGCGCGCGAGCTTCCTCAATCCGCGCTCCCGATGGCGCAGGAGGATGTCCGGTCGGCGATGGATGGTGCCGAGCCCGGAGCAGGGCGCGTCGACCAGAATGCGATCGAATTCGCCCGTCACGCCACCGAGACCCACGGTGAGATCCACGGCCCGACGCTCGACGATCCCTGCGTCGATGCCCAGGCGCACGCGCTCCTGCTCCATCTGATCGAGGCGAGGCTCGTACAGATCGAGCGCGACGACGCGTCCTTCGGGGCCGACGCTCTGGGCCAGCGCCAGCGTCTTGCCGCCGCGGCCCGCGCAGGCGTCGAGCACGCGCTCGCCCGGCCGTGCGCCGACTGCCGCCGCGACCCACTGGGATCCCTCTTCTTGCACGGCGAAGAGCCCCTCGTCGTAGCCGGGGAGCTTGCGTGGATCGCCCACCCCACGCACACGCAGCGCCGTCGGGAGCAGGCTCCCGGCCTGGAGCTCGGCCTCTGGATGGGCCTCGAGGATGCGCGCCGAGAGCGAGGCGATGGCGGCCTCACCACCCGGCACGCGCAGATCCAAGGTAGGCGCGCGGGGACGCGAGGAGAGGAAGCGGGCGAGACGTTCAGGATCGAGGGAGCGGGCGAGCGCCGCGTTCAGATCGGCGTCGAGGATCAAGCGCTCGGGGGGTGACGGACGCTCGGGCCGCGTGGCCGCGACCTTGCGCAGCACGGCGTTGACGAAGCCGGACGGACCCTGACCGCGCTCGCGTCGAGTGAGCGTCACGGCCGCGTTGACGATGGCATGCGCGGGCACGCGCGAGAGGTGCAGGAGTTGGAAGGCGGCCACGCGTAGGACGGCGCGCAGGAAGGTGTCGAGGCCCTTGGGGCCACGCTTCAGGAACGGATCCACGGCCGCGTCGAGGGCCGGCAAGACGCGCAACGATCCGTAGACGATCTGCGCGGCGAGAGCGGCGTCGCGCGCATCCAGGTGAGCGCGCTTCAGCTCGGCGTCCAGAGAGGCTGAGGCCCACGCCTGCTCGTGATCGACGCGGTAGAGGACGTGCGTGGCGACGTCGCGGGCGGTCGTGTCCTGACTCATCGTGCGCTCGATTCCTGATCGGGGCTGGGCCAATGTCTCTCGATGTCGTTCTTCAGCGCGAGGCCCATCAAGAGCAGCAAGAGGACGAGCCCGACCAACGAGGCGTACTCGCGCACGCGTCGGCTGATGCGCCGTCGGGTCACGCCTTCCACAAGGAAGAAGAGCAAGTGCCCACCGTCGAGCATGGGGATGGGCAGGAGGTTGATCAGGCCGAGGTTCACGCTGATGAAGGCCATCACCGTCAGGTAGTCGGGCAGGCCGCTGCGCGCCGCGGTGCCGGCCACGTCGAAGATGGTCAGCGGGCCTCCGATGGACTTCATCGAGACCTCGCCCTCGAGCAGCCGGACGACGGAGAGCACGGTCAGCTCGACCATCTCCCGCGTGCTCGTGAAGGCCCCTCGCACGGCGTCCGCCAGGCGATGCGGGTTCGGCACGCCCGGATCGAGGCGCATGGGCAGCCAGTGCTCGAGGCCAATGGCGTAGCGCTCGAAGCGTTGTCCGTCGGGTGTGACGCCGCGCTCGACACCCAGCGCGTAGTGCGCGACGCGCAGCTGTTCGCCGCGCCGATAGAGCAGCTGGTGCGTGTGCGCGCCGCCCGCTTGGAGGTCGAGCACGAAGGTGCTCCACAGACGCACGGGGTGACCGTCGAGGGCCACGATGCGATCACCCGGACGCAGACCCGCGCTCTGCTCCGCGGAGCCGACGCGCACGCTGCGCACGTAGAGATCGCTCGGCTCGAGACCGGCGGCGAGGGTGGCGTCCGAGCCTCCCGTGGCGAGGGAGAGGGTCGCGACGTGCGGCGTGTACAGCTCGAGCTCCACGAGCCCGCCGAGGGCACGGGGGATACGCGCGGGTCGCAGGTAGGTCAGAGGCACGATGGCGCCGCGTCGACGGTCGAGGGCGCGGGTCAGATCGACGTAGCGATCGACGGACTGGCCGGCGACCGTGAGCACGCGATCGAAGGTGCGCAGCCCGGCCTGGGCCGCGGCTCCGTGGGGCGAGAAGACGCCGACCACGGGCATGGGGTGATGCGGCATGATGCCGACCCGGCCGACCTCTTCGACGCGACCGAGCTCGCGCACGCGACGGGTCAGGACCGGCGTCAGCACCTCGTCGATGGGCTGGCCCCGGCGCAGGATGCGCAGCGTCACGGGCCGACCCACGTTGGCGTCGATCACGCGCGAGACCTCCCGGAAGGTGGTCACGGCCACGCCATCCACGGCCTGGACTTCGTCCCCGGCCAAGAGCCGCCCATCGGCGGGGCGCCCGGGGAAGACCGTGCCGATGACCGCGGGCGAGATCGTGGCGTCGCTGAAGGAGACGACGAAGAAGAGACCCAGGGGCAGCACCAGGTTCATGGCCGGGCCGGCGAAGACGATCGCCATCCGGCGCAGCAGAGGCTGTTCGTGGAAGCTGCGCCCATTCGCCGCCTCGTGGATCACGTCTCCCGGGCGTTCGCCCAGCATGCGCACGTAGCCGCCCAGGGGAATGGCCGCCAGCACGTACTCGGTCTCGCCGATGCGAAAACCGGTGAGGCGCGGTCCGAAGCCCAGGGAGAAGCGTTGAACGACGACGCCCGAGAGCTTGGCGACAGTGAAATGGCCGAGCTCGTGGACGAAGACGAGGATGCCCACGAGCACGACGAAGTAGACGAAATCCATCGGTGCGGCGGTCGTCATAGCACGCCCGGACAACCCCGTGTCGGCTCGCGGGCGTTCATTTCGGCGCGTCCTCGTGCTAGGAGAGCGGCGATGACCGAGCACCATTCAGCGGGCGAGGGCGAGCCAGCCCAGGCCGCAAGAGCGTCGACGACGCTGACGGACGGCACGCGGGTCGAGGTCGAGATCGAGGGCCCGAACGCCGAGAAGCGCGCACATCGCGCGCTCGCGGCGGCGGCGGTGGCAGCGTCCGAGCAGACCGAGCGCCCCGTCACGCTGGGCGAGAGCATGGGCATCACGGGCGAGAGCGCGCCCATGCAGCAGCTCTTCCACCTGCTCGATCGCATCGTCGCCACCAGCGCCACCGTGCTGATCACGGGCGAGAACGGCACGGGCAAGGAGCTCGTGGCCAAGGCCATCCATCAGCGCAGCGCGCGGGGGCCGTCGGGCGCCTTCGTGGCCACCAACTGCTCCGCCTTCAACGACAACCTGCTCGAGAGCGAGCTCTTCGGTCACAAGCGCGGCTCCTTCACCGGCGCCGTGGGCGACAAGCCCGGGCTCTTCGCCATCGCTGACGGCGGCACCTTCTTCCTGGACGAGGTCGGCGACATGTCGCCCGCGCTGCAGGTGAAGCTGCTGCGCGTGCTGCAAGAGGGCACCTTCATGCCCGTGGGCGCGACGCAGACCAAGAAGGTCGACGTGCGCATCGTCGCGGCGACGAACCGCGACCTCGCCGCGCGCGTGCGCGAGGGGCTCTTCCGGGAGGACCTCTTCTACCGCCTCAACGTGGTCGCGCTGCACGTGCCGCCGCTGCGCGAACGCGTGTCGGACATCCCGCTCCTGGCTCAGCGCTTCCTCGAGCGGCTCGGCAAGCGCGACGGCCAGAAGAAGGTCCTGAGCCAGCACGTCATGCGCTGCCTCGAGGCCCACAACTGGCCTGGCAACGTGCGCGAGCTGGAGAACGAGATCGAACGGCTCTGGGTCTTGACGGGCGACGAGGCGTTGATCGACGCGGAGCACCTGACGCCCGTGATCGCCGACGCGATCGCGCGAGAGACGCACGAAGACTCGCCGCTGCCTGCGGGCAAGACGTTGCACGACATGGTCGACGAGCTCGAGCGCGACATGATCGATCGGGCGCTGGTGGCCGCGGAGGGCAACAAGACCCTGGCCGCCGAGCTCTTGGGCATCAGCCGCCGCAACCTGATCCGCAAGGTGCAGGTCTACGAGTCGGACGACCTCGAACCGACCTGATGCGTGGGCGCCTGTGGACTCGGCGCGGGAGCCTGGGCGGGATCGGGGCTCGGCCCGGCACCGAAGAAGCGCAGCAGAGCCAGCACGAGCGCCGCGGTCAGCCCGCCAGCGAGCAAGGCGAGGAGCACGAAGAGCGGGCGGTTGCTCTGCATGGGCAGCTCGATCGGGCCCGTCTCCTCGGGCATCACCCGCGCAGGTGAGGGGGACTGATTGTACGGGGACGAGGACGACGCCGGCGCGGACCGTGGCGGACCGTAGGGGGAGGACGCGGGCGCGGACGGCGGACGGTAGGGGGAGGACGGCACGGGAGAGGACCGCGTGGCGGGCGGCGTCGCGGACTCCACGACGGGCATGGCGACCACGGGCCGCGCGCGCCGGGTCTCGGGCGCGCGGGAGGACGGCTTCGCGGACTTCGCGGGCTTGGCGCTCGGGATCGGGCGCTGTGGCAGCGCGCTGAAGGTCCCGGGCCGCAGCCCCGAGCCGACCTTGCCGACGGGCTCGGGCTCGGCGTCGGGCAGCTCGCCGGGCGCGAAGGAGCCCACGACCTTGGTGCGTTGACCGGGGCGCAGCTTGGGGGAGGATGTGCGCGGACGCGCGATGTCGACGAAAGCCTCGGCCAGCTCGTGCGCGCTGCCGTAGCGCGCCTGGGGATCGCGCGCCATGGCCCGCAGGACGATGGCCTCGAGCTCGGGCGACACATCCGCGCGGTAGGAGCGCAGCGGGACGACGTTGCCGTGGAGCACGGCGATGATGAAGTCGCTGGGCGTGGCCGCGACGAAGGGCGGGTGACCCGCGAGCGCCTCGTACAGGATCACCCCGAGGGCGTAGAGATCGACGCGCAGATCGAGATCGTGATCGGCGGCGAGCTGCTCGGGCGCCATGTAGCGCGGCGTGCCCAGGATCTGCCCCGTGCGCGTCAACCGCTCGTAGTCCACGACCTTGGAGATGCCGAAGTCGAGCAGCTTCACCTGCTCGGGCTCGCCGGGTCCCCGCGCGCACAGGAACATGTTGTCGGGCTTGAGATCGCGATGCACGACGCCCATGGCGTGCGCCGCCGCGAGCCCCGCGGCCGCGCCCGTGACCACGGGGCAGAGCGCCGCCGCGTCCATGGGACCACGCCGCATGCGCGCGCCGAGGGTCTCGCCCTCGAGCAGCTCCATGGCCAGGAACAGTCGACCATCCTCCAGCACGCCGAAGGTCTCGATGTGGACCACGGCCGGATGATCGAGGCGCGTGAGCACCTCACCCTCGCGACGCAGGCGCTCCACGGCCTCCTCCTCGCAAGCCACGCCCGCGCGCAAGAGCTTCAAGGCCATGGGCTTGCCCGTGAGCAGGTCCGTGGCGCGATAGACGCGCGCCATGCCGCCCTCTCCCAGCTCCGCCTCGACGCGAAAACGCCCGGCGAGGACCTCGTGGATCGGAGGCTCGACCGGAGACGCGGCGTTCACGAGCCCAGCGCGAGGGTGAGGACTCGAACGAGCCAGGTCAGGACGGACGCCACGGAGAGCAGGATCGCCCACTTGTCGAAGCGCAGGCGCTCGAGGGTGTCGACCACGGGCCAGCCGCGGATGAGGCCGAGCGCCGCGACGGGCACGGTGGTCAATGAGACCAGGAAGAGCAGGACGCCGAAGGGGTTGGCGTGCACGGCGGCGACGAAATCCAGATGGGCCATGGCGACGAAGGCGTGGGTCAGCCCGCAACCGGGACAGGGCAAGCCCGTCACCATCAAGAAGCCGCACGGCGGCAAGCCGAAGAGCGGATGAGCCGGATCGTCGAGGCGCGCGAGGGTGAGCCAGGACGAGAGCGCGATCACGCTCGCGGGCATGATGAAGAAGATGAACCAGGTGACACGCGAGCCGACGCTGCTGTGACGCTGAACGCGTGGTGTCGCGCGAGCCCGCTCCGCTGCGCGAGCCGCCGAGCGCGCTGCGGGGCTCGACGGCGGGAGCTCGACAGCCCTAGCGTGACCCGTCATCGATTGACCATGAACGCGGTCCGAGGCGCAGGTCAAGCGCCGTCCGAGACGTCCTCGACGGGCTCCTTCCAGGCGGGGTCGAGGACGAAGCCCTCGGGGCTGGGCGAGACGCAGGGCACGCTGCATTCGGCCGGCAGAATGCGCGCGCGGACGTGCTCGAGGATCGGGTTGTCGTTGCCCGCGAGTCCGTCGGCCACATGTGCGTGCAGGCATTTCACGCCGCCACGCGAGCCGCCCACGCCGCCACTGGGCGCGTGTTCGAGCCCGGCGGGCAGCGTGGCGTCACGCTCCTCGGCGTAGCGACGGTGGGCACTCGAAAGCCGCAGGGCGAACTCGGGATCGGCGTCCACCAGAGCCTGCGCCTCGCGCACGCCCCCATCGGCCTCGAGGCGAGCCACGCGACGACGCAGGAGCTCACAGGTCAGCCAGAAGCGCGTCGGGAAGGGCTCACCGCTCTCGAGCACGGGCGCCACCTCCACCACCACGGGCAAGCCCAGAGAGCAGGCGTGGGCGACGCGCACGAACCCGCGCGCCGGACGTCCCAGCTGAAGGCCGACGATCGCCGCTTCGGCGTCTGGAGTGAATTCGCTCATCGGTGATGCCTTCGGGGCGGCGGCGGCCGATGCCCGATCAGCATTCCATTCAGGACGACGGACGCGTCGAGCAGCTCGTCGGGGGCGTGGAATTCGAGGTGCAGATGGGGCGAGCTCACCCGCATGCCCGTGCGACCCACGGTGCCGATCTGATCGCCTCGGTGCACCTCTTGTCCGGCGCGCACGGTCATGGTGTCGAGGTGCATGTAGCAGCTGCGCAGGTAGCCGCCGGCGGGCGGATGATGCAGCACGCAGACGTAGCGGCCGCCGGCGCCGAAGCGGTCCGCGGGGATCGCCTGCGCTGCCTCGTTGTCCATGGACTCGTGCGCGTGGTGGCCGGGGAGATCCACGCCGACGAAGTTCACGCGGCCGTCGGCCACGCTGCGCACGGGCTCGCCGAGCACGGCCTCGACGTCCACGCCGCGATGCGTGCGCGCGCCCAGATCGCGCTCGTCCCCGATGTAGCTGCTGACGACGCGTGGCGCGCCGTCGAGGGGAGCGCCCAGCGCGAGCCCCTCGTACACGATGGGCGGCGGCATGGAGACGACGCCGTAGTACTGCAAGAGCCGACGGCGATCCGTCAGGATGCGATCCTCCGCGCGACTCGAGCGCACGCTGTCACCCCAGATGAAGTGGGAGACGTAGTGTCGATGGGGTGCCTGCGTGAACGCTCCGTCCACGTCGTGCTGCTGCTGCTTCCAGACGGATAGGATCGCGGCGGCGAAGTAGAGGTTCGGCTCTGCCTGACCGAGGCGAATCTCCGAGAAGGGGAAGCGTGGTAGGGCGAGCTCCTCGGGCGTCCAGCGAGAGCCCTCGCGCTTGTAGTAGTGGTACGCACCCTGGCTGACGAAGTCGCCATACATGCGTCGCGAGAGCAGCGTGAGGCCGACGCCGTCCATGCCCTCGGCGTCGGGCTGGCAGCGACCGAGGCGAAACGTCAGCGCGGCGAGCAGGAAGGGATCGACCGAGAAGCGACGCGCGTTGTCGAGGATGTACGCCGGGTAGGTGTCGCGACGGCCGGGCGGCATGAACCCGCACAGCTCCTGATATGCGTGGGCGAAGCGCGCCGTATCCACGTCGGTGGGCGGCGTCGGCTCCGCGGGCCAGTCGTCGGGCAGGGCGCGCTCGGCCGCCTCGCGGTTGATGCGCACGTCGACACGGCGACGACGACGCCAGGGCACGCTGTCGGCCAGCGCGACGCTGGTGAAGCAGAGCAACAGGGCGCAAGCGAGCAGGCGAGTTCGGAACGACACGGACACGCCCCATCTTGGGCACAGGTGCCGATCCGTCAACTTGCCTGCGCGCCACGCGTCTGTCGTGCGGAGCTAGAGCGCGAAGCGCGAGCCGTCAGGCGCCGCGGCGCATGCGCACGAGGGCCACACCCACCAGGCCGAGGGCCAGGGCGACGGGCAGCGGCGAGGGGCTACCGGGAGCGCCCGGCGTGGAGCAGGAGCAGTTGCCGTCGGAGACCGACGCTCCGGGATCCGTGGGCGTGAGCTCGGGAGGAGGCTCGACCGGATCGAAGGGCGTGGTGGGCTCGCTGGGCTCGCAGGCGCCGTCGATGCAGACCATGCCGGCGCCGCAGTCGGCGTCCTCGTCGGCCGGTCCGTCACAGTCGTTGTCGATGCCGTCGCAGGGGTCGGTCGCTGCGGGCATCACCCCGCCCGTGCACTCCGCCCAGACGCCGCCGGTGCAGAGCTGGATGCCGAGCTCGCACGCTCCGACCTCCATGCCGCAGGGTCGATCGGCGCCCTCGAAGCACTCACAGCCGGGATCGATGGAGCCGTCGCAGTTGTTGTCCGCGCCGTCGCACACGTCCTCCGCACCGGGATGGACGGCGGCGTCAGCGTCGTTGCAGTCCGCGAGGCTGAGGTGGGTGGTGCCGGGGTTCGACGGGTCCGTGCCACACACCGTGTAGCCGTCGGCGTCCACGTCGAAGCCCTCGTCGATCAGGCCGTCGCAGTCGTTGTCGAGGCCGTCGCAGGTCTCATCCGTGATGTCACGAGCGATGGCGCTGAGGACAGCGCGCAGCTCCACCAGATCGTTCGCCTGCTGGTAGCAGTGGTTCGGATCCGAGGGGCTCGAGGCGGCGGCGTCGCATCCGGGCAGCGCAGTGCCCGCGGCCACGGCGGCGCGGTTCAAGGTCAGCGCGTCCACCGCGGCGCCGAAGCCCACGATGTGCACCGTGACGCCGAGGGAGGCGAGGCGCGTGACGGCGTCGACCGGCGTGAAGCGCGTGCTCGCGTCGTAGGGATCGCACCACTGCCAGCCGTCGGTGATCAGGATGACGTGGTTGGCGATTTCGGGATCCAGCAGGGGCGCATAGGACGCGATGCCGTCGAGGGTCTGCGCCATGGGCGTGTAGCTGCCGCCGGTGGGAGGCGGAGTGCCCAGGGCCGTGAACACGTCAGCGGCCGGATGGGGCCCCACGTCCATGGTGATCTGTCCGGGCTCGCAGCGGTCCGGGAAGGGGAAGACCATCAGCCCGAAGTCGACCGTGCTCTCGTAGGCGGCCGTGAGCTCGCCGACGGCGGTGGTCGCGGCGTCCCACTTGGTGCCGCCCGCGGGCAGAGCCCCGAGCATGCTGGAGGACTTGTCGACCACGAGCAGCACGCGCGGCGCGTCGCAGCGGGGCGGCTGCGCGGAGACGGGGGTGGGCGCGAGGCCGACCAGACAGGCAGCGAGCAGGCCGAACGAGACGAGTGCGGCGTTGGTGCGATTCATGGGATGTCCTTCCGCGCGGATACTAAGCACGACTCGTGCCGAGGATCCATCGGACGAGATCATTGAGTTTTTGGCCAAGATTTCCGCCGAATGCCTGGCGAATGGCCGGCGGTGGCTACCCGATCCGCCGCCAACCGCCACCCCAGACCCCAGTAGTTGCTGGAGGGCATTGCCAATGCCCTCCCCCGCTTGCTGCATCACGCTGGGGCCCGCACGGAGCGCGGCCTACATGCGCTCGACGATCTCCTTCCAAAAGTCCGACTCGCCCACGAGCTCGACGATGGTCACGGCTTCGGCGGCGGATCGATCGGCGCGCAGCCCGAGGCGCTCGAGGCGTTCGCAGATGTCCTGGGCGATGGCTAGGCGAGTAGCCAGCTCGACCCGGGCCATCTCCAGGGTGCGCTCGTCGTTCCAGCCCAGGGACCAGAGCTCGTCGGCGATCCAGTCGTTGAAGACTTCGCGCGAGGTGCGCGGCTCGCCGGGGCGCGCCTCGGCCCTGTCGAAGGCGGCGGCCCAGGGGCGCCCGGGCGGTCTGGGTTCGCGACCATCCACGAGCTTCAAGATCGTGTCGCCGAACCAGCCGAGGGCGGCGCCGAAGGCCGTGCCGTCGCGCGAGTCGATGAGCTCGAGCGCTTCGCGCACCCACTTCGTCTTGTGCAGCTTCGGGAAGGGCTTGGCCTCGAGCACCTCCGCCGGATCCGCGCCCTTGGCGAGCTCGTCGAGCAAGCCGTCCTCGATCTCCCGATAGCGCGCGAAGGAGACCTTGTGCTTGGCGCTGAGCTTCACCTTCTTCACGCGATCGTCGGCGCTCGGTCGACCCGCAGGGTCCAGCAGCGAAGGCAGCGCGGCCTCAGCGGTGAGCTCGGGGCGATCGCCGAGGGTGCGACACGGACAGCGATGCTCGGTGGTGATGCGTCCGCCTTCGGGCGTCGCGACCAACCCGAGAGGGAAGCGCATGCAGCCTTCGGGCTTGGCCTCGGCGCCGTGGTTGGCGTGCACGGAGCAGCGCTGATCGGGCATCTGGAAGATGCAGCCGCCGTCCGCCGCCGTGCGCAGCATGTAGTCTTCGAAGTCGTCGTTGTACTCGCCGCCTTCGCGATCGATGCGGCGGATCTGCGTGAGCTCGCGCTTGGTCAGCGGCCCGAGGCCATGGATGTCGGTGCAGCAGAGGCCGTCACCGAAGCAGGTGTAGCGAGCGCCCGGACGTACGAGGAGCGGACGTACCGTAGCGCGAACCTTCTGTGCCATGCAGATCTCCGTCCCGAAAATCAAGACTCGTCGAGAGCCTGGAGAGCCGGGCCGCGATGAGATATCATGCGTGGAGGAGGCGCGGTAGCCATCACCACCCGCCCGACGTGACTCCATGGCTTCACCGCTTCTCGGTTACAACACCAATGTCCGGCACGGCGGCAAGCTCTATCATATCCAGACGGAAGACTCTGGCATCGATAGGCCGCACATCCTGACGCACCTGTTCGCGGACGGTGGCCGCGTCGTCGCGTCCAAGAAGTGCACCTACGCCGACTACGTGGGCCGCGAGGACTACGCAGATCACGTCAAGCAGATGATGCGCGAGCAGCACAAGGCCATGTTCATCGGGCTGCGCGACGGCCAGTTCGATGAGCCGGGCGAGACCACGACGGCGCCGAAGCGTCCGTCCAACGTGGATGTGGACGCACTGGAGCGCGCGGCGCAACGCCTGAGCCACCCGAGCGAGGCGGGCATCCCGGCGGTGAGCGAGCTGCACACCTCCGACGCACCTGTGATGGGCAGCGCGCCGCCCGACGCCATCCTGCCGGACGACTTGATCCCGGAGCCTGCCTTTCCCGAGGCAGCCCAGCTCCCCAGCGCGCCGAGCGCCATACCCGCGAGGCCGGATCAGACGACGCGACACTCGACGCGACCGCCGACCGACACCATGCGTCGTCCCGAGCGCCCCGCGCATGCGGAGGACGCTGTGCGGGCTGGAGCGTCGATCTTCGGAGACAGCCTCCTGAGCGAGAAGTCCCTCGACGAGGTGATCCTGAGCTACCTCGCCGAGGACCTCGACGAAGCATAGAGCAGCCCGGGGCGC
>JAACVI010000337.1:437-3492 GCA_009992505.1 Myxococcales bacterium | reverse complement strand
TCGCAATTGTCTTTCAGTGCGCCCTCGCGTACCGTTCACCGGTGAATGGAGCGGGGACAATTCAGCCGAATCAGCCGTTCGGATGGGCTATCCGCACGATACCTCTACGACAGTGCAAACCAGCGCACGGTGAAGCAGACTCTGGAGACCGTGGACGATGTGCTGCTCGGCGATGGCCTCGACGACTACGATGGCGACCCGCCGGAGCGCTTGACGCTGTACGTCTATCCCGGCGACGTCGAACGTCGTGGTCTGGCGCGTAACTTCACGCGCACGGGCTATGTCGAGGCGGAGGGCATGGTCGGTGGGACGCCGGTATCGATCGCGGAGACGCAATACCTGGTTGGTGGGGCGCGCGTTGTCTGGGAACCGACAGCAGAACCGGAGCGGCTCGACGGTACGCTCACGAAAGCGGCGAGGGTGACGATCGCCATTCCGGACCTGATCGGTACGACGAGCGCCGTGCTCGACCTGGAGAGCGGCGAACTCGTAGAGGCGTCCACCTACTACCCGAACGGCGCGCGGGAAACATACGTCAGCAATTCGTCTATCGGGGACGAGGTCATCGCGCCCGAGCCGACGGGCTTCACCGGCAAGGAGGGCGACGAGGAGGTGGGGCTGACCTACTTCGGCGAGCGCTCCTTGATCCCGAGAGTTGGACGATGGGCAAGCCCGGATCCGGCGCAAGTACACGGGCTTGGCGGTGGGGAGGTCGGGAATTCGTATCACTACGTGGCCGGAAACCTGCTGGTTGCGCGTGATCCGCTTGGCCTCTCGCCGGGCGGCGACGCGATCTCGAATGCCGCCAGAGGAGCTCTCAGCGGAGACCTCGAGGCAAGGGCGGCTGAGGTTCGCGCGCGCTTCGACATTCCGCCACCGCGTGCGAATGGACAGGATGGCTGGCAGGAAGAGAACGCCGTAGGTGAAGGGAGGAACGTCGCCTTTAACCGCCAAGGCTCCGCGGGGCGCGAACTTCAGGTGCGCGGACTACTCACACGCATCCGAGATAACCCTGGCGCTGCGGAACACGTTTTCGGGCAAATGATGCGCGCGACGACGGGAAGCGATCGAGCCCAGCGTCGTTTCGACGCGTCGCTCGTTCTGTCGACAATGCTACTGGAATCCGGCCCTCAAGCTGTGGTTGCCGACTCCGGGACTGTTAACTCGTATCGTAACGGTGGCCTCGACAATCTCGACGCGTTTCTGAAACCTAAGAAAGGCGAAACTAGGACTGATTTCGGGCCCAGGTATTTGCCCTCTGGCGTCCGGGGCGAGTGGAAACGAGCCGGGGACCCCCACCACAACGACGGACGGCCCCCAAGGCTTGTCCAGGACGTCGTCTTTCCGGCAGCCGATCAGATAGTCGCCTATGCGGCGTCGCTGGATCGGGCGCACGATGTCGTTCTCAATAACGCGACCAGGATATTTCGGATTACCGCCACCGAATTTGGTCGTCAGTTTGACGGGCTGAGCGCGTCGCAGCGGCGCATGCTGGTCACCATTGCGTTTGCCCGGATCGAGACGCTTGGAGAAGTGCTCAGCTATCTGAGACGCACGAGACAGGGAATGGGCGGAATCGACTCCGCGCGCACGCGGGAGCGCTTTCTCGGTTCCGAAAACCAGGTATATGAGAAGGCTCTCGTGACAGCGGGGCAAGCCGAACTCCTGGATGAGTCGGTGGGTGGTGCTGCACAGACTGCCGTGCGCGGGCCAGGCTCCGGATCGACTCAGGTGCGACAATGAGCGGCACGCGAATAGTGTCCGCTGTAGCTCTGTTTCTGCTGCTTAGCGCATGCCCGGGGGTGATTCGCCAACGGGGTACCGGACGTCGGTCATTGGAAACGTCTCCGCCCAGCGCGCCAGTCACCGCGCTTCGGCCTACACCGGTTGAAATCGTCCCTGTGGAAGCGTCACGGCAAACGTCGATTTCGCTGATGGACTGCGATCGTCGGCGTGACGTAAGCCGATGTTCGGCTCATGTTTCGTGCCCGTGGATGTCGGCCGATTACGCTTGGGCAACGGAGCTAGTTCGAGCCGTCGGCGTCGCCGAGAGCTGGACTGCGTCGATCGTGCCACTATCGGTGCCTGTGGTAGCGAACGGAGTGACACTCGGTGTTACGAATCAGATGCGAGCCGAATCCGTCGAGGCAGCGCAAACCAGGCTGACGCAGTGGTCGCGCCAGCATTCTTGGGTGTGTGAGTGTGGCGGGCACGACGCTTGTGCCAAAGTGGGTCTCCGGGGATACGCACGCATCGGGTGTGGCGATGGCGAATGTGGCGTTGCCGTCGTCACTGGCGCGGACGCGATCGCGGTCTGTGCGACGGAGCGAGATGGCGTTGCGCGGGAAAGGAGCGACGACACTCCCGGGTGTGTCTTTCCTTCCGCGATGCCTGGGCTGGCACGTTGCGGGGGACAGAGCGGGTACGTGGACGGTCGCACGATCCTTGTGGCGGAGTCCCCCGAGTGCCGCGTCCTAGGGTCGATCACGTGGCGCGGAGCAGGAGGAGACCGCACCGCGGACATTCAAGACGAAGCGTTGCTTCGTGCACTTCGGGACGTGCTTCCGAGAGTCAGGTAGGTAGCGCCGTCGGCGAGTGAAGCACTGGCCGCCTGGGCGCGTCGGTCGCCGCCGCTCCTGAGCGACAACCGTCTGACTCAGCGCGTTTATGGTGGAGCAAGGAGCGCGGCCACGAGCATTGTGCCTAGCCTTTCGTTGCCCGCGTCGGAGAGGTGCACATGATCGTCGAGCGCATAGCCCTGTGTGACCCACTCGTTCATGCTGCTCGGTCCGCCCTCGAACGAGATGAAGTCGAAGAAGCCGCAGCCGGCAGCGAGAGCAGCTTCACGATGCGAGTCGCGGACCGCGAGATTGCGAAGGTTCGAGCTCCACCGCCCGCTCCGTAGCTGCGGACGGTTTGACGGCCCGATGACGACGCAGAGAGCGTTCGGCAGCGCGTTGCGAAAGCGCGCGATCAGCGCGATGAGCGCGTCGCCCCGCTCGCGGCCGGTGCCGAGCCCTTGGCTCTCGTTGGTGCCGTACTCTAGGAGCACCGC
>JAACVI010000337.1:0-418 GCA_009992505.1 Myxococcales bacterium | reverse complement strand
CTACGTCGCACCCGCCGCTAGCGCCGGCGCCGCTCGCGCAGCCAGCGACCGACAGCTCGACCATTGCCCGCTCGCCGACCTCGAGCTCGCGCTCGGCGTGTCGGCCGCCAATGGTCAGTGCGACACGTCCTCGCCCGGGTCCGATGCCAACCGCCCAGAGTCTGGCGACTCCCGTACTGGGATGACGCACGCGCACCCGGGCCGTCGCGGTGCGCCGGGCATCGAGCACCATGCCGGTCGCGCCGAGGACGAGCGTGCCCGTCGTGCGTCGCGTGCTCACCCCGACGAAGCCCGCTGACGCCTCGAACGCGATGTCACGACGTGTGCACTCGCCAGAGCGCCCCTGCCCGTCGTGAGCTGATCCGTGGAAGCTGCGGCCTTTGCCAAGAAGGAGCAGCAGACGATGAGCATCACGAAG
>JAACVI010000058.1 GCA_009992505.1 Myxococcales bacterium | reverse complement strand
CTACGTTTCGATCGTGCGCCCGCGCGCCCGCGCGCTTGGGCGCTTCGGCGCCCGCGCGCCAATCACGCGATAGATGGACACATCTTCAGTGAAGTGACCGGCATTGGTGACAAGATCGGCGACTACGAGATCGCCGCCAAGCTGAAGTCAGGCGGCATGGCGACGCTGTATCTGGGGCGGCGCGCTGGCGCGGCCGGCTTCGCGCGTCACGTGGCCATCAAGCTCGTCCATCCGCACCTGTCGGAGGACGCCAACTTCGTGTCGATGTTCATCGACGAGGCCAAGCTCTCCGCGCGCATCCAGCACCCGAACGTGGTGCACGTGGAGCAGTTCGGAGAGTCCGGAGGCTCCTATTACCTGGTCATGGAGTACGTCCACGGCTGCTCTCTCTCCGAGCTCCTGAAGGGCCTGGGACAGCGCAAGCGCCGTCTGACACCGGACGTCGCCGTGTCCATCACCATGAAGTTGGCCGAGGGGCTCCACGCCGCGCACGAGATTCGCGGCGACGACGGCGAATTGCTCGGCGTCGTCCATCGGGACGTCAGCCCGCAGAACGTGCTGCTTGCCTACAAGGGTCACGTCAAGCTGATCGACTTCGGCATCGCCAAGGCACGCGGGCGAAGTCAGGAGACCGTGGCCGGGCTGCTCAAGGGCAAGTTCCGCTACATGGCGCCGGAGCAGGCGGCTGGGCTGCCCGTCGATCGGCGCTCGGACGAATACGCCCTCGGCATCGCGCTGTGGGAGATGCTCACGGGTCGCAGGCTGTTCAAAGCGGACAACGATCTCCTGCTGCTCGACATGGTGCGTTCGCCGCGGATTCAGCCGCCGAGCACTGGCGCCCCCGGCATCTCGCCGGAGCTCGATGCGGTCGTGATGAAGGCGCTGGCCCCGAACCCCAAGGATCGCTACCCGACCTGTGCGGACTTCCGCCGCGCACTCGCGCAAGCCGTGCCCCAGGCCTTCCTGGTCGACTCCGAGCGCATCGCAGCGCTGCTGAAGACCGTGATGGGCGACGAGATTCGCGCCGTGCAGAGCGATCTTCCAGGGAGCGTCTCGGAGCTCGTGAGCGAGTCGGCGTTGAGGCGCTCGCAGGGCCAGACGGGCCCCGACTCGCACGCGGGCCCCGCGCCCGGCGGGCTCCCCGAACCCAAAGAAGAGGTCCTCCACACCATGACGCTCAGCGTCGAGGATCTCGAGATGCTCGAGGCGGAGTTCCCGCGACCGAGCGCGGACGCATTCGAGAGCCCGCCAGCGGCTGCGAGTTCGACGCCGACGGGCTCGACGACGTCACCGACGACGGCCTTCGCCGCTCCAACTCCCAAGATCCGGCTCCCCCTGGCCCGGCTCGCCATGGCCCTGGCCGCCATCGCGATGCTCGCCTTTGGCGCAGGCTATTTCCTCTTCGCGGGTGCGACGCCCTCCGACGCGGCCTTGTCGAACGCAGCGGGGCCCGTCGCGTCCGCTCCTGCTGCGGCGACGTCCCTTCCCATCGCGGCGACACCCGTCGCGGCGCCACCTGCTGCGGTTGTCACCGTCGCGCCCCCGGCCATCGAACCCGTGGCGATCGAGGATGCCGGCGCGCCTCCGTCGATCCAACCGCCGACGCCCACTGGTCGTCGACACGGCCGCATCATCCGCCACTCCTCCGGCAGCCACGAGCCCGTCGCGGTCATGACGCCCATCGTGCACATCCAGGCGGAGATGGTCGCTGTCGCGATGGCACCGCAGATGACGGCGCCGGTCATCATGGCCATCATGCACGGTGGATCTGGCGATCCCTTGCTGGTCGACGACGACTTCTAGTCCGCCGCCCGCGCTGGCGCGAGGGTTGGGCTGGGCCCGCGGACGCCCGAGACCGCTCAGGGGAGTGCCGAGACCGGCGTCGGAGACATGCGAGCCGTCAGTGTCCCGTCTCCGAGTTGTCCCACGGAGTTGCTGCCGACGCAGTAGACCGCACCTCCCGAGGTGCGCAGGCAGGTGTGGCTGCCTCCGCAGGCGATCTCCGCCACGTCGGCCGGCTGGTCCACGACGTCCATCGGGCGGTGCGCCTCGGAGACGGCGCTGTCGTTCACGCCCAGCTGTCCGGAGCCGTTCGCGCCCCAACAGCTGACCCGACCGTCCGTGCGCAGGGCGCAGGCGTGGTTGTCGCCGGCGCTCACAGAGACCGCGTCGTTCAGGCCCATGACCTGGACCGCACGGATGCTACTGCCCAGGATGCTGCCATCGCCCAGCTGGCCGAAGGAGTTGTCGCCCCAGCATAGGACCTGGCCGCTCGCAGCCTTCGCGCACGTGAAGCCCGCGCCAGCGACCAGCGCAACGTCCGCGCTCGTGACCGGCCCGGCGCCAGCCGAGAGGTTCAGATCGCTCCCGGAGGCTACCTTGATCAGCAGCGGCGAGAGCACGTGGCTCAACGCGGACGCGTCCAGCTGTCCCCAACAGAAGACGCGGCCATCGCTCAGTACAGCACAGCTGTGGCCCTGGCCAGCGGTCACGCGGACGGGCTCCGCGCCCCCGAAGCTCGCGGTGTCGACAGCCCCGGGTTGGGGTCGGTCCATCACCGAGCCATCGCCGAGCTGTCCGTTGCGGTTCGTACCCCAGCAGAACGCTCCAGCGCCGCCCCCGGCGATCATGAGCGCCATGACCGCGCAGCCGTGCCCGCTGCCTTGCACGAGCTGGTCGTCCAGAACTGTGCGGCTGCCACTCACCCGCGTCGGGCTGTTGCGCTGGAAGGTCGTGCCATCGCCGAGCTGTCCGGCCATGTTGTAGCCCCAGCAATAGGCTTGATCCCCCGCGACCAGGCAACTCTGGCGCCCGCCGGCGGCGACCGAGGTGACTCCCGGGGGCACGCTCAAGACTGCGGTGGGTACGCGGCTGCTCGAGGTAGCGCCCGTGCCCAGTTGTCCGTTGGCGCCGAGCCCCCAGCAGGCTACCTGGCCATTTTGGCGCAGCGCGCACGTGTGCAGGGATCCGGCCCCCAGCCCGATGATCTCCTCACCCGCGCAGAACCCCGCACCTTGGCAGGCCGTGACCCCACAATCGTGGCCGCAGCGACCGCAGTTGGCCGGAGTCGTGAGATCGACCTCGCAGCCGTTGGCGCCGTCGCCATCGCAGTCCCCGAAGCCCGACTCGCAGGTGCTCACGCTGCACGTCGCGCTCGCGCACGTCCCGGTGGCATGGGAGAAGTCGCAGGCGAGATCGCAGCTCGAGCAATGGTCGGGGTCCGCGCTCAGCTCCGCCTCGCAGCCATCGTCGGGATCGCCGTTGCAGTCCGCGAAGCCGCTGCGGCAGCTCACCGCGCAATGGCCGCCGTTGCACGCGCCCGTCGCCACGCCGGCCAGCGCGCCACAGGCATGGCCGCAGCTCCCGCAATCTGCCGCGCTGCTCGTCAGATCGATGCCGTTGTCGATGACCCCATCGCAGTCGTCGTCACGGCCGTTGCAGACTTCGGCGCCCCCGCTGCACCCGTCCGGGCCGGCGTCCGCGCCGGGGCGCCACCCTGGGATGGTGCCCGTGAAGCTCGGCAAGGACTCGGGCGCCAGCGCGATCGGCACACAGGTCCCGGCGGCGCAGCTCTGTTCTGCCGCGCAGCTCACGCCTTGGCAGTCACCCGTCAGCAGGATTTGAAGCAGCAGGCTGCGGTCCTGAATGAAGGAGGTGGTGATCGTGCGCACGATGACCGCCGCTCCGCCCTTGCGTGCGCTGGCCACGATCCGGATCGGTCCGAGCACGTCCGCGGCGGGTCGCAGACCCAGCGTCACCGGTCGCGGCGCTCCCGCGCTAAGGTCCACCCTCTCGGTCTCGCTCATGCCCCCCGGGCCGGTGATCTCGAGCTGGACCGTCTCGACCTCCTCAGGCACCGAGAGATCCGTGTCCACCACCAGCACGATCTGCGTGGCGTCGGTCGCGCTGCAGCCGCCCGATCCGAGCAGGAGGGCCAGCAGGCTGAGCGTCAGGAGTATGCGCGCCGATTTCATCGGACCTCCAGGAAACCAGGCGGAACATTGCCCGAGTAGGCTGATTGCCCCGAATCGCGCGTGAGCAACACGCCCGCCGTGACTCCGCCCGCCACCACCAGGCCGACAGCGATCCACAGCCAGGGCGAACGCCAGGCGCCGCCGCTCGATGGAGAGTCGGGGTGGTCCGGCGTGGGTTCGAGCACCCCGTGCTCCGGAGTCTCGCTTCCGTCGCGGGCGGCTTGTTCCGGCCCCGGCACGGACGTCCCTCCCACGATTCGCCGCGAAGCGGGCACTTCGAGCCGCAAGCTCTGCTCGGCGCCCTCGACCAGCGTGACCTGAGTCTGAGCCACCTGCGCTCCCGCGCGCATCACTCGGAGCTGGTGCGTGCCCGGATTAACGGGCAATTGTGCCGACAAGACGGCTCTCGACACGGAAGTGTCGTCCAGCAAGAGCTCGTCGTCGGGGCCGAGACCCGTCACCAGCAGCGTCAGCCTGGGCGTGCGCGCCTCCACCTCCGCGAGCCGATGCGTCGCTTCCCGGATCAGCCGGGGATCGCCGTCTTCACCGGCGTCGCGCACATAATTGCGGTAATTCTCCGCGCCTTCCACCAAATGACCCGTCTCCACCTGAGCCGTCGCCAGGTTCAGCAGCACGCGGGGGCGATGGACGAGCTGATAGGCCCTGGCGAACGCCACGCGTGCGTCCTCCCAGCGCTCGGCCCGAGCCGCGTCCATGCCTTGCTGAAAGGCGCGCCGCGCCAGGGCTCGTTCGCTCGCAGACGCCTCTTGCGCCTGGGCTCGTTCGCTCGCAGACGCCTCTTGCGCCTGGGCGGAGCTCGGCACCCACCACGCAATTCCGCAGACCAGTCCGGTCAACAGCAGCGTGGTCGCGGTGATTCTTGGGAATAATCCGAAGCAATTGGTCTCGGCCACAGGGAACAGTATCACGGGCAGAAAAAAACATCTGGCTTCGGCACAGCATGACAGTGGCGCTGTACTTCGACCCAAACTGGCTGTACCCTCCGGGGAGGCGCGGGAGTGTGCTAGTGAAGAATCAGCTGGTAGTTGGGCTTATGTTGGTTGGCGTGTTCGGTGCGGCGGGTTGTGCCTCTGGAAAGAGCAACCCACCCGTGGCGGACGGGGGCGTCGACTCTCACGTAGACGGGATGACGGGCGACGGGTCGATAGACACCGGCGTTGACGGCTCCGTCGACACGGGGGTCGACTCTGGGCCGACCATCACCCATGGGACATGCGAGGCCTGTGAAACACATGCAGACTGCGAGGCCGGCTCGTATTGCGTGTCCCTGACAGTGGGAGGCAAGACGTGCTTGCCCGGGTGCAACCCCGACATCCCCAGCTGTCCGCGGGACTTCAACTGCGTGCTGGATGTGGCCAGCGGCGTCGACAGCACCGTCTGCACCCCTGTGGGTACCGGCTGCTGCGTCGATGACGACCATGACACCTACGGTCAGGGCATCGGCTGCGAAGGCACCGACTGCAACGACATGGACGAGAACATCAACCCTGGCGCGGCAGAGATCTGCGACGGGGCGGACAACAACTGTGACGGCGCCACCGACGAGCCGCCCACGGATTGCGCGTCCGGTCGCTGTGCGGATCGCGGGGACGGCACCTATGAGGCCGTCGAATCCGCGAGCTGCGAGTCGGCGATGTGCGTGTCCGGAACCCTCACCGACTGCATGCTCTTCAGCTGCGAGGACGGTGGATCCAACGGCAACCATTGCGCCACTTCCTGCGACCCGGGCACCGGCGACGATGACCTGTACTGCATCGCCACGGCCCACTGCGACCTGGGTGCTTGCACCACGGACGAGCCGAACGGCGGCACCTGCGACGAGGACACGGATTGCACCTCGGGCCACTGCGACAGCGGCTACTGCTGCGGCTCCGGCGACTGCTGTGTCACCGCGAGCGAGTGTGGCTCGAGCACCATCGTCTGCGACGATCCCGCGATGTGTCAGGGTACGCGTGGCGACTCGACCTGCATCGACAACATGTGCGGCGTGATGGCTGGCATCGCGGACGACAGCGCATGTTCCGAGGGTCTCGTCGCATCCGACTGCGGTCTGTACCAGCCCGTTCAGTGCAACGGCATGACGGACCAGACGCCTCCGGTTTGCGCCACGAGCTGCACGCTCGATTCCCAGTGCATCGACTCGGCGCACTGTGACCTCGGGTCCTGCGTGCCGGACCGTCCTGCCGGTGGCACCTGCGGGCGTGACGACGACTGCGTGGCTGGGCTGTTCTGTGTGGACGGCGTCTGCTGTACGTCCACCTGCATGGGCAGCTGTCAGGCTTGCAACGTGGCCGGATCCCTGGGTGCTTGCACGCCCATCCCGGCGGGTACGGATCCCGCCGGCGAGTGCGCGGGCTTCCTCTGCAACAACTACTTCACCGGCTTCACCTCGGACGACATCTGTCGCTTCCGCCAGGACGTCAGCGGTGATCTCGCGACCTGCAACGGTGGTGGTGCCTGTCTTAGACCGAGTGATCTCTGTCCCAGTCAGCCCGCCGGACCCGTTCAAGTCGACTGCGACAACAACTGTCAGACGCCGACGGCGGGAACGTGTGCGGCCACCATCGCTGGCGGCTGTGACAACCTCGACAACCCGACCGACACGGTCACCTGTGGCACGGGCGCCTGCACGAACACCGTGCAGCACTGCGTCGGTGGCGTCGAGACCATCTGCTCGCCCGGATCGGCCGGTGCCGAGATCTGCAACCTCACCATCGATGACAACTGCGATGGCACCATCGACGAGGGCTTCCAGGACACGGCGAACGGCTCCTGCGCTGCCAGCTACAACCTGATGAGCATCGCGTCCGCCGGTAGCTCGGTCGTCTCGCCCGAGCGTAGGCTCTACGGACCGTCCGACGAGCACTGGTACCAAGTGAACTACCCGACGGATGGCGTCGGAGCACCGACCATCACCTTCGCGGTGAACACGGGCGGTGTGTACAAGTTCGACGTCAAGGCCAACGCTTGCGCCACCGTCGCCGGCTGCGGCACGGGCAACGCCAACGCCGCCACGACCTACCGCTTCATCGACGACACGACGAGCACGGCTTTCCGTACCCGCAACGTGGTGTGGCCGGGGACGGTGTTCGTGCGCGTCTACCGCACGAACGGTGGCAACACCTGCGGCACCTATCAGCTGCGCTTCGCGCGCTGATACCCTAGGGTTTCGACTCTAGTTCTTCAGGAGCCTCGACCGTCAGGTCGGGGCTCTTGACGCTCTGGGGTGTTGCCGCCGCGGAAGTCCCGCCGCACGAGTCGTCGGGCGTGCTCGGCGCCCCGGACCCGCCCAGCACGCAAGACCGCACCACGCGGAGCGAGCCACCGCACGCCTCGACCGCGGGGCACCTGAGGGCGCCATCGCTCGCGGCAGAACTGGGCTCGGCTTCACCGCATGCGCGACTGTGTACACCCGCTCCACTCTGCCTGACCGGGCTCCGAGCTCGCGTCCCTCTTCGATTCGCACCCCTGCACCCTCGGTGATCCTTTCGGCCACTGGCGGCGTGAGGACGAGCTCGTGCGAGCAGCAGCGGGCCTTCGCGGCCGTTCCAGCGGGGGCGAAGCTGGCGTTGCCGGAGGGGGCCTCCTGGACCGCGTCCGGGAACCCCCTCGAGAGCGTCCGTCACCCGTCGCGCCGCGCCAGCGCGACCGTCGGTCAGACATTCAAACGCAAAAAGAGGCTCCACCTTTCGGGTAGAGCCTCTCTTCGAATCGGGATTCGCGCTCGATCAGCCGGCCGAGAACGCTCCAAGCGGATGACGCGCTCGCCGCTCGGCGAAGGTCGTCAGTGCCGCCGGCACGGGCCCTCGGTTGGCTCGAGTGCGCAACGCTGTCGCCAGCGCCATGACACCAAGCCCATGTTCCTCGTTTGTACCCTTGTTGCCGTTGCCACGGTTCGACAGATAGAGCGCGACACCCTGGGCAAACGCCACGGCAGGTTCACGTTCCGTCGGTTCCACCGCGGAATCTCGGCGCAGCACGTCCACCTGGAACCGTGTGCCGCGGCTGTCCGAGAGCACCACAGGGATGGCCCCATGCTGCACGTCGTGGATCGATTCGATCTTCCAGCGGCCCTCGCCCACAGCCGCTAGCCCGGTTGGCGCAAGTTCGCCTCCCACTGCCAGCGCTCCGAAGAATGCCCGTACCTCGCTTCCCGCCGATGGCGCGGTCGCTGGACTGCCAGCAGGCATTCCGCGACGGTCATGAAGGTCACCCGAAGGTTGCCCATCCATGCCGGACGCATTGGTCGTTCTTCCCTGTGCTGCGAGGCTACTTGCGTGCCCTGCAGTCACGGCGAGACCAGCCGCTGCACTCATACCGCGAACGAATCCGCGGCGCCCAATTGCCTTCTCCACTGCTGTCACGTAGCGACCCCGTAATCTCTCCAGACTCTAGGCGATACGACCATGTTCCGTCAAGGGTGCAAACGAACACGCCTCAGGTCATGCTTGGGAGTCGGGGACTCGCCCGAGGAGAAACGGTCATGACTTGCACACGCATTCTGCTCTCTGTCTCGCTCTTGTTTTCCGCTGCTTGCAGCGCTCAAGGCGGCACCACACCCCTTCGGGACTCGGGTGTCGTGGACAGCGGAGTGGACGCCTATGTGCCCCCGCCTCCTCCTCGTGATGCGGGGCCCATGGACGGAAACGTTTGCGGCGATCTGACGACCTGCGGCGATGTCTGCGTCGACACGACCCGTGATGCGCTGAATTGCGGCGCGTGCGACACCGCTTGCCCCGCGCCCGCGAACGCCGCCGCGACATGTGGCGCGAGCGCCTGCGGCTTCCGCTGCTTCGCCGGCTTCGCCGCGCAGGGCGATGGTTGCGTGCCGGCGCCGAGGCAGATTCGTCCCCCCTCGCTCTCGACCGTCTCGAGCCACACGCCGCGTTTCACATGGACGCTGCCCACGGACGTCACCGCGGTGACGCTGCAGGTGTGCAGCGATCCAGATTGCACGATCGAGGTTCTCACAGTCGACGTGACCGGCACCGACTACGTGGCGGACCCGCCGCTCGACCCCGGGCGCTATTTCTGGCGCGTGTCGGCCATGGGTGTGTCGAGCGCCACCTGGCAGTTCCTGGTCTCCGTCGCCGACGGCACTCGATTGACCGCTTTTGGTGTCCATCCCGACTACGACGGCGACGGCTCCGGTGATCTGGTCATCGGTGCGCCGCGGGTGCTCGATGTCGTCGGTCGTGTCTACGTCTACTCCGGCAGCAGCACGGGGCCGTCCGCGAGTCCGAGCCAGATCTTGCGCGCTCCCGACGGCGGTGACTTCGGTGTCTCCCTCGCGGCGGCCGGCGATTTGAACGGTGATGGCCTGGCGGATCTCGCGGTCGGTGCCGATGCGGTCGGCGGCGTGACGGGAGCCGTCTACATCTACCTCGGCGCACCGGAAGGTCTCCCGACCACGCCGAGCATCGTGCTCACGGCGCCCGTCGGGACACGCTTCGGCGCAGCCGTCTCCGCTGCGGGCGACGTCAACGCCGATGGTTTCGGCGACCTGCTCGCGTCGGCCATCGGAGACTCGGGCGACATGGGCCATGTCTTTCTCTATCGAGGCGCCCCGAGCGGTCTCGAGGGCACGCCGAGCCGGGACCTCATGGGCGAACCGCGCTTTGGCGCGACCCTCGCCGCGGCGGGTGATTTGAATGGTGATCTCTTCGCCGACATCGCCATCGGTACGCCCAACTCGAGCGCCATGAATGGTGAGGTGCAGGTCTTCTACGGTGGGCCCACGGGCATCGGGGCGACCGCGAACGTCACTCTGGCGGCGCCCGTTCCCACGGGCCAGTTCGGTTCCGCCATCGCGGGAGCGGGTGACGTGAACGGCGACGGGTTCTCAGAGCTCGCCGTGGCTGCGCCCAACGCCGACGGAGGCCGCGGACACGTCTACGTCTACCGAGGCGACGCCGCGGGACTGTCGACGGACGCGCCGACGGCGCTCTCGGGACTGAGCTCGGGCAGCGCGTTCTTCGGTCACGGCCTGGCCTTCATGGGGGATGCCGACCGGGACGGCTTCGACGATCTGGCCATCGGGGCCTTCGGCGTAGACGGCCGCTCGGGCAGGATCTCGATTCACCGCGGATCGGCCGCGGGCATCGTGACCGCCGCCGCGGCCCGGGTCGACAGCGCCGCGGGCTCGAACGGGGACTTCGGCTTCGTCGTCGCCGCGGCGGGAGATGTCGACATGAGCGGTCGGCCCGATCTGGTGGTCGGCGCCCCGGGCGTCACCGACGGCGTCGGGCGCGCCTATGTGTATCGCGGCGCCGCGATGACCGTGATCAACAACCGGCCCCTGCTCGTGCTCACGGGCCCCGCGGGCGGCGCCTTCGGGCGTTCCCTCGCCAGCGCGGGTCGCTGACCACTCCCCATTTCCGCGCAGATGTCCCGGCACCCCCTGTGGCCCAGCGGCGAACGAACGTGTCCCGCGAAACACAGGTCCCCCGTCGGCCCCCAGAATTGCTGCGTTTTCTCGCTGGCGCAGGCCTTGCTCCTGCATGGATCCATGTTCGTTCCACTCAAAACTTGCCCCGAGCCCTTCGATGTCCAAGGTTGAGGGGGTGCTGATCTCCCGTTCACCCTCCACGTGGCTCGTCCTCGCCCCGCTCTTGCTATCGCTGGGCTGTGGTCAGGCACCCGTGACGCCCCCCGACGACGGCCCGACACCTGTTCCAAGTGCGGCCCAGACGCCTCGACCGCGCGTCCCCGTGGTCGACACACGGCCTCCCCCCCTCGCGGAGCCCGTTCCGCTGTGGGCCGACGGCGCGCAGGGCAGGCCCGTGGACGCGGCGACCTCTCGTGAAGACGGCTATCTTCTGCTGGATCTGGGGGAGGAGTGGACGCCCTATCTGTTCACCGAGGGCGACTCGCCGTCCGAGGAACCCCAGCCGAACGCCTACCGCGAGACCTACCTCGCCCTGGCCCGCGGCGACTTTCCCGATGACTGGCACGGGGAGCGCGCGCGCGAAGACAAGTACCTCGAACTCTACGGGATCATGCCGACCCTGGGGCTGCTCCGCGAGCGCATGCGGGCGGCCCTTCAGAACCATTGCTTCGAAGGCATCGACACCTCGGCGCTGACCACCCTCGATTCCGTCCTCGTCTACGGGAGCAACGACCGCGCGCGCCGCGAGTCGCGCCGCTTCCAGGTCCTGACGTCTCAGATAGGCGCGGTCGCGGCCTCTCATCACGTGGCCGACGCCGCGGCGCTCGACATCGACCAACTCTCGGACTCGGACGCGGCGCGTCTGCGCGAATACCGTGACCTCGCTCCTGCCGTCCTCGCCGTTCGCGCGGCCCAGGCCGTGCTTCGCTGCGAGGGCTTCTTCGAGGGTAACGGTTCGCCCATCTCCGGTGGCTTCGATTGGGTCACGCACCAAGCGCTGGCGGAATTCGAGCGCAAGGATCGCATCTACGGCTGGGGCTACCTCGGCCCCGAGCAACGCGAGGCGCTGGTGCTCGCGCCAGCCGAGCTGGAGCGAGAGGCGGTCATCCGCGTGCTCACCGAACGTGCGATCCACGCGGCGGGTGTGCTCGAAGACGGCAGCATGTCGCAGCTGGCCAGCGGCGAGCCCCGCACGTTTCGCGGCGCCGACGGGCAGCAGCACCCGATCCCGAACCTCGAGGCCGACCTCAGAGCGCGCGTGATCGCGGCCTTCGGTCTCCAGTCCCCCGAGTCGACCAGCGCGTTTCTGGAGAACCTCGGAGACCTCGCGCCCGGCGACCCGCTGGTGGTCGCCCTCGGCGCGCCCGAGCTGCCCGAGTACTACTCCGCCAACATGGACATCACGGTCGAGATCGATCGCGGTGATGTCTGGTACGACTTCCCGTACGACGACCAGGGTCGCGAGCAGAACCAGCCCACCTCACGTCGGCCCAAGGAGACCATCTACGTCACCTACCTCGGTCACCGGATCCCCCTGGCTCGCTACGGCACGACCATCGGCGGATGGCGCAGCGAGAGCGTTGATGGGACCGTGATGTGGAGCTACAAGGAGTCACCCATCGGTCCGCGCGTCTGGACCCAGATCGTCGCCTCGCCCGTCTGGCTGCCTCCGGACTCGACGCCGGTGCGCTCCCTGCTGCACCGCAAGCCGGGCGGCGTGGCCGCCGAGCGCTACGAGGTGAACTACTACGAGACCGGCCCGAGCTATGCGTCGGCCTATGGTCTCGTGGCGGCCTACCACCGCACGTTCCGTCGGCTCGCCGATGGCAGCATCGCCGTGGGCGGCGACGAGGGCATCCGAAACCACGGATCCGTCGACTACATGAGCATCATGCGTCGGCATTCCCATGGCTGTCACCGCCTTCACAACCACATCGCCGTGCGCTTGATGAGCTTCGTCCTCGACCATCGTCCGCACCATCGGGACGGACAACAGAGCATCGCCTTTCACAAGGAGCTCGAATACGAGGACAACGTCTACGAGCTCGACCTGGATCACGGCGGCTACGTCTTCACGCTGAACGAGCCCCTGCTGGTCGACGTGCTCGAGGGGCGGATCCGCGGACATCGCCAGACGCCCATCGAACACCCCCTGCCGCAGTACGACACGGACGCGGGCGGCTATTTCATGCCCGATGGGCAGCGGGTGAGCGTCTCCTCCGATGGCGTCATCACGCCCATCGCGGCCCTCCCGGATGGTGGCTTCGCGCCCATCCCGGATGGTGGCTTCGCGCCCATCCCCGATGGTGGCTTCGCGCCGCGTGACGGCGGTGTCGGGCTCCCGGCTCCCGTGCTTGGCGCCGTCGTGCCTCGACCTGCCGGCGCCGTCGCGCCTCGACCTGCCGGCGCCGTCGCGCCTCGACCTGCTGGCGCCGTCCCCGGCGCGCCCGGGGCGGTCCCCGTGAACACGGTCAGGCCCGCGACAGTGCACCCCAGCACCCCCTTGGGCGAGATCGCGCTTCCGCCCGCCGGGAGGTAGCTCGCGGCGCCCGACCGGGCTGCATCACGGCCCGAACCGGACCCCGCACGGCCGGGCGGAGCGGGTCGGGCACCCTTCGCCTCGAGCGTGCAGGAGCGCGTGGGCGTGACGGCCACGGCTCGGCGTCGGCCCCGACCCGAGAAATCCCCAACAATCCTCGACCTGGGGTCGACGGCGACACGGCGTCCATGGACCTCAGCGACGTGCCGTGAGGTGGATGGACGGCCCCGTGGGCTGGCATCCAGGCGGACGCGGACGAGGCCCAGTCGCGGGGGACGGCCAGGCCTGTGGATAACTGATGATGAGTCGCAGTTGGCGATGCGCGGCAGGCACGGCGGCGTCGCCGCAAATTGCGCACTTCTCCCAAGTCTGCGCGAAATTCTGCGCCAGGGACCGTCGATGGGAGTCTGCGAACGTGGACTGTGGATAATGTGTGGAGAATGAATGGAAGAACTGTGCGAAATTAAATGCGTTTGAATGAGTATTTTCTTCTTGAATTCTCCTTGGCCGTGGCTACTATAGGAATCGGAAGGTCGCTGAGCACAGTGAAGCGAGCTTCTTGGTCGTTGAAATTTTTGCCACGTTGATTTTTCAGCAGCGATGCCTTCGGGCAGCGATGCCTTCGGGCAGCGATGCCTTCGGGCAGCGATGTTGAGTTTTCAGCGCGTCGCAGGTTCTCCGGACGCCGACTCGTCGGCTCATGTGGATCCTGTCTGGAGTTGGACCCTGCTCGGAGCTTCGCGCTGCGGTGGAGTTCGTCGGCTTCAGGACTCGTCGTTTCGCACGGCGAGGCGATGTTCCCGCTCCATCCAAACGAGTTCACTCGGGCGGTGGCGGTGGGGGCGCACAGTGAGTGGCTCGCTTGCGGGTCCCCTCACGAAGCGTCGGCGAAGATGGAAGGTGCTTGGCCTTCGTCTCCTTCGCGGTGGTCTACCGTGCAGTCTCACGACTCACGCTTCGTCTGCGGTGATGGAGGGCGAATCTGCCTTCGGGTGGATGGGACACTCGGCTTTCGGGCCGGTGTTCAGCTTTCGGGCTCGCTGCCAGCTCTCGGGCTGGGGTGAAGGTCTTGGTTCGGTAGGATCTCCTGCGGGATCCTTGGGAAAGGACGCTCTCGAGCGTCGATGCCCCAAGGGCTCCAGTCTCGTAGGTAATGCCTGTGTCGCAGCGATGTCTTTTGGCAGCGATGTCTTTTGGCAGTGATGTGTCGCAGCAGGGTCTCCGAACGACGGTCTCCCTCGTTTTTATTTCAAGGGGACCTAGCACTGCAGATCGGATGCTCGCGGAGTTGCCTGCGAGTCGTGTGACATGATTTGAAACCTCTTTGGCGGGTCGTCCCGCTGCCTTCGGCCTCGGTCGATGGTTGGCGACGACTGGCGAAGTCCTACCTGGGGCGACGCGACATGACCCGTGAGAGACACCCAAGTTCGGGAAACCGGGGTTGGGTGGCGCTCTTCGAAGGGACGGTGCCGTTCTCGGTAAAACGGGAGCCTCGGTAAGACGAGGGGGCATGCCTGTCAAAAGGCAGCCAGCCGCAAGGCTTGGTCCGACCACGAGAGCCATTGGGGTGGCGTGGACACGATGCGTGGGTGGTCGCAAATCCTCCATTCGTCCTTTGAAAAACGAAGATGTGGGTTGCAGACGTCGCTCGGACGTGCCTCCCGAATCGCGGACGCCTTCGGGTGTCGTGACGGTTCTAGCTCGGCCTTCGGGAATCTTCGGATTGCCGCGGGATGAAGACGAGTGAACGGGGTGCGCGGCTACGGATTCCTCGTCGAGCTTAGGCTCGACGGTTCGTGGTCGGTCGAGTCTCTTCGGAGATGCGAAACAGTTCCTGCGCATGCGCGGGACGGGAGACGACGTTAGGTGCTCTGGGTTGATACGTCCAAGACTTCTAAACCGAGTCATGGAGGGTCTACCTCGGCGACGTGTTGGCATCGCTGCCGTGGGGTTCGCCCCGTGGGAGTGGAGCTGCAGGCCTGTCGGTTGGAAACCGGCGAGTCAGCGACACGACGCGACAGAGAGCATCAGAGGCTGCCGAACCCAGGTGAAGGCTTTCTCAGCTCTCCCGATCCGTCGCCCTTTGGGCGCGCGCCCCCTGATCGCTACCGAAAGGTAGTCATGGGCCGGCGTTGGAGATCGGTGCAGGAAACGAGCGCGGAAGGTCAGCGATGAGGTCTTCGGACCATTTCGCGCCTAGGTGAGGTTCGTCGAAGCGGATCAGTGGCGAAAAGCCCGATCCTCACAAATTTTCTTGTCGGCTCACGCCGGCGAGAGGGTTCCTCCAGGCTTCGGTCTGCTGGATCCAGTGAAACCCACGAGGACGCGACTGGCGTGCGCATGACGTACGCATGCGCACGAGGTGTGGACTTGGATAATACCGAGTTCGGTCCGTCATCCTTCGGGATTGAGGCTTCCACACCATGACCGACCACGAGGGCGATCTGCGAAAGCGGGTCGCCCTCACTCTTTCCGTCGCCGCGAGTCGCTGCGAACTCCAGCCGCTCAGAACTCGATGCGCGCGTAGACGTGTGGGCGTCCCCGACGGCCGGGGCCCTCGAAGGCTCCCACGGCGCCGAGCTTGCTGCCCCGCTCGTACAACATGGTGGAGAGCTCGACCGTGTCCCCCGCGAAGCAGGGCTTGCGGTAGGCGAGCTCCACGTGGGTCGCGAGGATGTTCGTCGGTCGTCCGAGAGTGGCCAGGCGCGTCAGGACCGCCTGTTCGAGCATGTCGGGGTAGACCAGCGAGTTGACGTGTTGGTTGGCGTCCGTGTGCATCAGGCCGAAGACGATGCGGGCGACCAGCCGGGGATCCGGATCGATCAGCTTCGCGTCCGTCGGCGGCATGCGCACGCGCTCCGGCGCCGACCAGGCGTAGCGCGCTTCGGGAACCCCGCCGGCCACGATTCCCTCCGGTAGGCGCCGCAGCTTGCGGTCGTCCGCGCCGGCGAAGGGTCGCGTGAAGACGTGCTCCGCGCGGATCTCGCCCACGGGTATCGTCGCCCCCGCGCCTTCGGGGGCTGGGCCATAGGTCGTCGCCAGTGTGCCTTCGACTCGGGCGAAGAGCTCGAGGATCAGCCGTTCGACTTGGCCCTCGTCGTCCCGGGTGTGGCTCAGCCGGTAGGCGCCGTGGGCTCGCAACGGAGCCATGGCGGAGACGGGGCCGCCGCCGCCGCGCATGTGCACACGGCTGAGGATCGGGACGATGCCGTCCTCGAGGGAGAGTCGAGAGATGGGGTGATCCCGAAGCAGGGCCTGCCAGCACGCGATGCCCAGCGCGTGGGGGAGGGCGGAGAGTTTCACACGCCCGTCCTGCGCGACGTCCTCGTACCGGATGGCGAGCGAGACATCGCTCCACTGGTCCTGGGGCACGTCGAGATCGGGAAGGGTCATGGGCGGCTCCTAGCGAGCCGCACCCCACCTGGCAACCCGGTGCCGGCGCGCTCGGTCGCAATCGCCACGCCTTCGGGCCGAAGACAGGGCATGGCTGCGTCCATTTCGTGCCCCGAGCCCTTCGACCTGACGCCGACGGATCCCGGCTGGCCCTCGGCCCTCGCCGAGCTGTCGACCCCTCCGACCTCCCTGCGTGTGCACGGGACCATTCCTCCCTGGCAGCGGGCCGTGTGCATCGTTGGTACGCGCCGCGCCGATCCGGAAGGCCTACGCTTCGCGCAGGGCCTCGCCCGGGATCTGGCCGACGCGGGCTGCGTCATCGTCTCGGGCGGTGCCATGGGCATCGACGCTGCGGCCCACGCGGGAGCGCTGGCTGCCGGGGCGCCCACGGTCGCCGTGCTCGCGTCGGGGATCTCCCCCGCCTATCCACGTCCCCATCGCGATCTCTTCGCGCGCATCGCGGCGGCTGGGCTCTTGCTCAGCGAACAGCCCGACGGGACGCCCGTGCACGGCTACCTCTTCCTGCGTCGAAACCGGCTGGTCGCGGCGCTGTCTCGGGTGACGATCGTCGTTCAAGCGCCGGAGCGTTCGGGCGCGCTCTCCACCGCGCGACATGCCGTGGAGCTCGGTCGGCCCGTGCTCTCGGTGCCCGCGGCACCTTGGGACCTGCGCGGTCGTGGCAGCCTGATGCTGCTGCGCGCGGGGGCCGCGCCCTGCCTGGACGCGGGCGATGTGCTCCGAGCCATGTCCGACGCGCCCCCGAACTCCGTCACGGGGAGCTCGCAGACCCGCCCCACGCCGTCCCTCGTCCTCCCCCCGAAGCCCAAGTCCAGGGCGAAGGCGACGCTCGTGGACGCGGAGCTGGACGCCGACGCGCAGCTCGTTCTCGCCGCGCTC
>JAACVI010000336.1 GCA_009992505.1 Myxococcales bacterium | reverse complement strand
CGCGCACGATGGCCCATTGGATCGGCGCCGCGCCGCGATACTTTGGCAGGATCGAGGCGTGGACGTTCACGCTCCCGAGGCGAGGCGCGTCGAGCAAGGCCTGGGGCAGGATGCGTCCGTAGGCCACCACCACGGCCAGGTCGGCCTCGAGCGCACCCAGTCGACTCGCCAACTCGGGATCGCGCATGCGCGTGGGCTGCGCCACGTCGAGACCGAGCTCGAGGGCGCGCGCCTTCACCGGCGGGGGATGCAGCTGCATGCCCCGGCCCGAGCGTCGGTCGGGCTGGCAGAGCACGAGGCGCACATCGCAGATCTCCACCGTCGCCTCCAGGCAGGGCAGGGCGAACTCCGGGCTGCCGTAGAAGATCGCGCGCGGGCGCGTCTCTGTGGACGTCACTCGGCGGCGGCGCCTTCGGCCGCGCGGCGCGTCAGCGTGCGGTGCACCAGGCGTCGCTTCAGCAGGCTGAGGTGATCGATCATCAGCTTGCCCACGAGGTGATCGTTCTCGTGCTGGATGGCGATGGCGAGCAGCTCATCGGCTTCGAGCTCGAAGGAGTTGCCGTGGCGATCCTGGGCACGGACGCGCACGCGCTCGGCGCGCACGACGTCTTCACGCACGCCCGGAAAGGAGAGGCAGCCCTCCTCGTACAGGACCTCGCCGTGGAGCTCGACGATCTCGGGGTTGGCGAAGATCCGCAGATCGCTCGCCTGGTCGTCGTCGGTGGCGACGTCGATGATGAAGAGCTGGAGGGAAGCGCCGATCTGCGGTGCGGCCAAGCCCACGCCCGGCGCCGCGTACATGGTCTCGGCCATGTCGTCGACGAGCTGCTGGAACTCGGGCCCGAAGTCGCTCACCGGCTTGCCGGGGTTGCGTAGGCGTTTGTCTGGGTAGTGCAGGATGGGGCGAATGGCCATCGGGACTCGGAGGGCGGGGCCGCAAGGGGCCGGTTGCTGTGAAGCTCCACCTTAACGCAGGTGGGGCGCGGCGCCACCCCCCAAGGTCGAGATCTTCAGGAAGAGAGGGCTTCTCGGTAGCGCGCGCGCAGGGATTCGACGGAGAGCACGCGACGTGCCTCCTCCAATCCGGCGAGGGCATCTCGAAGCGCCGAGGCCAGGCGCGGATCCTGTTCGAGCAGCGCATGCGGGGCACCCAGCTCCGCGAGCCGACGCGCGTGCGCGGCCTCGAGCTCGGACGATCGCACGTCCAGCGGCACGCCCAGGATCTCGAAGTAGTTTCCGTCCAGGGCGCGCGCCTGGGCGCGCAGGATCGCGGCTCCCGAGAGCGGCGTGTCGTTGCTGGAGCGCGCCTCGCCGCGCGAGAGCCGGACGGCGCCCATCTGGCTCAAGGCGATCAGAAGCCCCGGGATGCCCAGCGTGCTGGGCAGAGACGTCGCCATGGCCCGCGGGTCCACGCCGTCGTTGCGCTCGAGCAGACGCACGAGCTCGGGCTCCACCTCCGAGGCTCGAAAGATGCGATGCGCGCCGCCCAAGAGCTCGAGCTTCGCGTCGCCTTCGCCGGTGATGGTGTGCAGCTCCGATACGCGCAGGCGTCTGCGCGCCGCCTCCAGCAGCAGGGAGGGCAGGCTGCCTCGGATCAGCGCCACGCGGTCCGGGTCGGGGAAGCCTTGGGTCAGCTTGGGCGTCTCGATGCGGAAGCTCCCCGCTTGCTCCGTGAGCGCCTCGATCAGCAGTCGACGTCGGGTCGTGCTGACACGCCGATCGAGGTCGTAGCTCGGCAAGAGCCCCGCTTTCACGCTGCGTTCGAGCGTGCGCCGGGCCGACTCCTCCAAGGTCTCGTCGACGCTGCTGTCCACCATCAGGCCGAGCTCGTGCGCGACGTGCGTGTGGATCGCGCCCTCCACGAACGCGGGGCGACCGTCGCGAAGACCGAGCGCGATGGCGGGCGAGCCCGCAGGTTCGAGCGTCAGCAGTACGGTGAGGCGGCGCTCCCAGAGGCGAAAGCAGACACCCAGGGCTGCGCCGCCCGACAACTCGCCGCGACGACCTTCGCCTTCGGGCAGGGGCTCGCCCAGATCGAAGTAGTCGACGGTGACGGATCCGCTCAGGGCCGCCGGCGCGGAGCGGGGGACCCGCGCCTCGGGCACGGTGCGCGGAGATTCGTTCGCGCGTGAGCCCGTGGCCTGGCTGCCGGAGCGCGAGTCCGAGGGGGAGGGCGTGATGCCCGGCCCGGCCGCGAGCACGGCGTCCGGTGGTGGCCCGAAGAAGGTGAAGGCGTCCGGCGTCTCGTCTTCCTCCAACGTGTCCACGGGCGTCGCCACCGCCTCGAGCAGATCGTTGGGCACCAACTCCCGCGCCGTCTCGTCGCCGGCGGTCACCCGCAGATCCAGCTCGGGCAAGTTGGGGAAGAGTCGCCGGTCCGCCGAGCGCAGCATGGTCACGAGCTGACTCGAGAGCTCCACCGCGGGGCCCTCGACGTTGCCCGGTGCCGTGGGTCGGGCGTCCCCCGCGGCGGAGGGCGCCAAGGCTCCGGCCAGCGTCGCGGCCGAGAGCTGCATGGTCTGCTCGACCGGGCGCTCCAGGGGCACCTCCTGCGCGGGCTCGTCCTCCTCGGGCACCGTGAGCCGACGCTCCTCGGGCGCGAGCAAGGTGGCGACGCGGCGCACCAGGCGCGAGACGGCGACCGGACGTGGGAAGACGGCGTCCTCGCGCAGATCGGGGAAGTCCGCGGTCTGGCCGGCCAAGGGCAAGCCGAGCAGGAGCGCCGTGGTGCCGGCCGCGCTGGCGTGGAGCTCGGCCAGGAGGCTCGCGGCGCGATCCAGCTCCGCCGCCACGAGCACGACGCGCGCGGCGTTCGCGGGCGTCAGATCGTCGATGGAGGTCTCGTTCACCGCGAGGCCCTCGGCGCGCAGAGCCCGGATGATGGATTGTCCCTCACCGGAAGGGTCCACCACGTCGACGCGGGAGCCAGCGTTCATGGCGCGCATTGTCGCATAGGCGGGCCTGCTGTCACAGCATGGAGACGGGATCGATGTCGACGCTGGCCCGAGCGCCGCCCAGGCCCGCGTCGATGGCGGTCACGACGGCCGCGGCCACCGCACGCAGGCTCGCGCGATCCCGCGAGCGCAGCATCAGCCGATAGCGGAAGCGACCCCGCAGGCGTGCGATGGGCGCAGGCGCCGGCCCGAGCACCAGCACCTGGCCGCTGCGCGCCGCGCCATGCGCCTGTGCGACGTGGGCCAGGCGCTCGGCGACTTGTCGGGCCACCCCCTC
>JAACVI010000057.1 GCA_009992505.1 Myxococcales bacterium | reverse complement strand
GGGTTCCTCGGCCGCGTGCTTTGCGAGGCGGTAGCGGAACTGGCGGAAGCTCATGCCGAGCAGCTCGGCGGCGTGGGTCTGGACGCCACTCGTGCGCTCGAGGGCCGCGGCCAACAGCCTCGCCTCGATCGCCGCGAGGTGTGCCTCGAGATCGAGGCCGTCCGCCGGCAGCTCTTCGGCCGCAGGCGCGGCGGCGGCCGCCTGGATCGGCTCGAAGTCCTGGAGCGTGAGCTCCTCGCCGAGCGAGAGCGCCACCGCTCGCTCGATCACGTTCTCCAGCTCGCGCACGTTTCCGGGGAGGGCTCGCCGTGTCAGCGCCGTGCGCGCTTCGGCCGTCAGGGAGACTTGCCGACCCGCGAGTACGGCGTGCTTGCTCAACAGGTGTTCGGCCAGCAGCGGGATATCCTCGCGGCGCTCGCGCAGCGGCGGCACGTGGATGCGCAGGACGTTCAGACGGTAGAAGAGATCCTCGCGAAACTCCCCGGCCTTCACCGCCTGCTCGAGGTCCCGGTTGGTGGCGGCGATGACCCTCACGTCCACGGGCTCTTCCTTGGGTCCGCCCACCGGACGCACGGCGCGCTCCTGCAGCGCGCGCAGCAGCTTCACCTGCAGCCCCGGTGGCAGCTCACCGACCTCGTCCAGCAGCAGGGTCCCGCCCGCTGCGGCACGAAAGAGCCCGGGCTCCGAACGAACCGCGCCTGTGAAGGCCCCTCGCTCGTGACCGAAGAGCTCGCTCTCCATCAGCGCTTCGGGCAGCGCGCCGCAGTTCACCACCACGAAGGGGTGGGCCGCCCGCGGTCCCCGATAGTGCAGGGCGCGCGCCACCAGCTCCTTGCCCGTGCCGCTCTCGCCGGTGATGAGCACGCTGCTCCGCGTCCGGGCGGCGCGCTCGAGGTAGGTGCGCAGGTCGCGCATGGCCTGGCTTCGACCCACCAGGTCCCCATCGCGCAGCTTGCCGTCGACCTCGGCGCGGAGCGTGCGGTTCTCGGCCAGGATGCGGCGCTTCTCTACTGCCTTCTCGAGGGTCGCCAACAGCGCGTCGTTCTTGAAGGGCTTCTGAACGTAGTCGTAGGCGCCCTTGCGCATCGCCTCCACGGCCTGCTCGGTCGTGGCGTAGGCCGTGATCATGAGCACCTGCGTGCTGTCGTCGCGGGTACGCGTCGCGGTCAGCACGTCCATGCCCGAGCCATCGGGCATCAAGAGATCGGTGACCACCGCGTCGAAGGGCGGTTCGTCTTCCAACCGGGCCAGCGCCGCTTTCACGCCCGGATCGGAGGTGACGTCGTAGCCGTTGCGTTCCAGCAGGATGCCGAGCATCTCACGGAGGCTCGGCTCGTCGTCGACGAGCAGGATCCTCGCCCGCATGGCTACGCGAAGCCGGCTCGTCGCGACGGCGTGCCGCGAGGCGGCTTGGTGGCCAGGGCCGTCACCATCTCGTAGGGCGAGAAGACGTGCTCGCCATCTTCCGTGATGAGCTCGAGGAAGTCGTGCTCGAAGCCACCGCTCTTGATGTCGCGAACCACCATCGCGTCCCCCGGTCCGCCGAGGTAGAACGTCAGCCCATGGCCTTCCGCGACCTCGAAAGCGTCGTCGCTCGTCTCGACGCCCTCAGCCCGGGTGAGCATGTGCACGATGGTGATTCGGTCCATGGCTCGCATCGTCCCGGTGGGAAAGGCCCGCGTCAAGCGCCGCTCGCGTTGCTGCTCTGTTTCGCGCTCCTCGGTTGCGCGCCGCGGGAGGTGAGGCGAGGTCGCGTGGCGATGGACGACGGCGACTTCGAGACTGCCGCTCGGCATCTCCGCGTCGCCGCGGACGAGCACCCCGACGAGAGTGACGTGTGGGCGGAGCTGGCCCGGGCCGAGTCCCTGGCGGAGCGCCCGGCGCGTGCACGCGTGGCCTGGCTCGAGGTGGCGCGGCTTCGGCCCCACGACGCGCGTCCCTGGATCGAGATCGGCTACACGCACGAGCTCGAGCGTCACTACCTGCGCGCCCTCGACGCCTACGGTCACGCCATCCGCGTGGCGCCGTCGCGGGCCGCGCCCCATCGCGTCCGGGGCACGCGTCTTCTGCGCTGGGGACGGGCCGCCGAGGCCATCGAGGACCTCGAACAGGCGCTGCGTCTCGAGCCCCACTCCGCCCGAACCTGGCAGGCGCTGGCTCTCGCGCGTCACCTGACGGGGGACCTGGCCGGCGCCGAGCGCAGCTTCCGGCGAGGCCTCGAGCAGGTGCCCGAGGATGTGGGCCTGAAGATCGGTTTGGCGGCGGTCCTCGTGAATTCACATCACTTTCAGGAGGCACTGGGAATCTACGACGGACTGCGTACCCCGCGCCCAGAGGGTGCCAACATCGAGGTCGGGCGCGCCCTCTTGCTGCACGAACTCGGACGTCCCGAGGCGGCCGAGCGCGCCTTTGCCCTGGCGGTCGCTCTGGCTCCGTCGCGCGCGGATCTGCGTCGTCGCTTGCGCGACTACCGACGGCTGCGCGCTCGGGGCCCCGCCGTTGACCCGGCGGCCTCGACTGGGCAGGGTGCGTCTCCATGACCTCCTCCACGAATCGACAGGCTGACGAGAGCGGTGTGCGCGTCGAACGGCGCGGCCCCTTCGCCATCTGGATCCTCGACCGCCCGGACCGCATGAACGCATTGTCGCGCGCGACCGTGCGTCGCCTCGGCGAGCTGGCTCGCGAGGCCGCGTCCATGAGCGACGTGCGCGCCATCGTGCTCACGGGCGCTGGGGATCGCGCCTTCTGCGCGGGGGCCGACCTGAAGGAACGTCAGGGCATGGACGAGGAGGACGTGCGCGACTTCCTGGGCTTGTACCGTGCGGCCTTCGACGCCATCGCACGCTGCCCCAAGCCCGTGGTCGCGGCCATCAACGGCGTGGCCTTCGGCGGCGGCCTGGAGCTCGCGCTGGCCTGTGATCTCCGCATCATGGCCGCCGACGCACGTGTGGGCCTGACCGAGGTATCGTTGGCGATCATCCCGGGTGCGGGGGGCACGCAGCGGCTCACGCGTCTGCTCGGCGAGGCCAAGGCGAAGGAGCTCATCCTGCTCGCGCGCCGCCTGTCCGCGGACGAAGCGCTCGCGTTGGGCGTGGTCGGCAAGGTCGCCCCTGAGGGTGAATCCGTGCTCGATGCGGCCCTCGCGTGGGTCGAACCCTTGGCGGAGGCCGCACCCATCGCGGTCTCCGCGGCGCTCGACGCCATCGACGCGGCCTTCGATCTCTCCCTCGACGCGGGCTTGCTCCATGAGCGTCGCTGCTACGAGCGGACGCTGGCTTCGGAGGATCGGCTCGAGGCGCTGGCCGCGTTCCACGGCAGGCGCAAACCCGTCTACCGAGGCTGCTGACTCGCGCCGTCGGTCGTGCCGTCGGTCGCAGGCGGCGGGACCGTGGGGTGCTCGCCCAGCGCCAGGAAGGCCTTCAGCTCACGCAGCACCGGCGCCCGGGTCATGCGCCCGAGGTAGTAGCGTGCCAGCCAGCCGTTGCCGGCTGCGAGCTGCACTCGTGCCGCTTGCTCCAGGCGCTCGTCCGAGACCGGCTCCAGATCCAGCGAGCGACCGAGGGCGCGCAGCGCGGCGTCTCGATAGCCCGCGGCCACCATCTCCCCGGCGAGGTCTCGGAGCGCATCGGCCCGCTCGACGGCTTGGTGGAAGCGCGCGCCATAGTCCATCGCGCGCGGGGGCAGGTGCCGACGCGCCTCGTCGCGCCTCGCTTCGGTCAGAAAGAGCGCCGAGAGTCCGAGTCGCAGCTCGGGCTCGGCCGCCACCGCGTGCTCGCAGGCCGCGACCGCCGCGTCGTACGCGCCGGCGTCTCGCCTCACCTCGCACAGCTTGAGCCAGGCGTAGAAGGAGTTTGGCTCGACCTCGGTCGCGTGGGTCCAGAGCGCTTCGTCCGAGCGCCACGCGCCCTGATAGACGACGCTGGACGCGCCCAGCGCGAGCAGGGGGAGGGCGACGAGGGCACGTGTGCCCGTCTGCCCCAGCGATTTGCTCAGCGCGTCGAAGCCAAGGCCCACGCCAAGGCCCACGCCTAGGAGCGGCAAGGAGAGGTAGCGATCCTGAAGTTGGAAGTAGAGCGGGACGATGTTCAGCGTCGGCAGCGCGAGCAACGCGAAGGCCGCGAGGGAGAGCGCGCCGAGGCGCGAGCGCCGTCGCCAGGCGAGCGCCGCCAGCAGCACGAGCACCAGGATCCCGATGGCGTCGGTGGGCACGAGGCCCGGCTCTCGCCTGATGACGTGGATGGGCGAGAGCGCGTTCGGTGTCGGCCACACCAGCAGATGCAGGTCGTGGGTGAGGGTCATCAGGGGCAGGGCGAGCCCGGCCGACGCCGTCCGGATCATCTCGTGGCCGCGCCAGATGCCGAGGGCCACGACGCCCAGAGCCGTCGCGAGCGCGAAGCTCGGCAGCTGACGCAGGAGCGCGCGCTTGAAGGAGTCGCGCCGGAGCAGGAGATCGAGCGCGATCAACACCAGCGGCAGGGGCAAGCTCGTGGTCTTCGACAGCGCGGCGAGCAGGAAGAAGAGGCGACTGAACCAGGCCTCCCGATCCCATGGGCTCTTCGAGCGCAGATGCGACCACAGGGTCAGGGCGGCGAAGAGCAGCGCGAGCACCTCCTTGCGGCCCGTGGCCCAGGCGACCGCCTCCACTTGGGCTGGGTGAATGCCGACGAAGATGGCGCCGACGACGGCGGCCACGGGGGAGAGGCCGAGCAGGACGAAGACACGACGCAGGACCCAGAGCGCGCCGACCAGGATCAGCAGGTTGACCCCGTGCATGACCGCGCCGTTCAGGCCCACCAGGGGAACGTCGAGCCAATAGGAGAGCAGGTGCAGCGGGTGCCACGCTTCGAAGCGAGCGCCGCCGACCAGACGCACGAAGGCGCCCCAGGACACGTGCTGGACGTCCGGGTTGTCGACCAGGAACCGACCGTCGTCCCAGCTCGGGACCAGACCCTGCGTCAGGGCGCGGGCGTAGACCAAGACGCTGACCACGGTGATCGCCAGATCACTGCGCAGCTCGCTCGTCCGCGCGGTTGCCGGCGTCTCGTCACCAGCCCGCTTCACGGCAGGACGCTTCAGAGCCCGCCCTGACCGCGCACGTACTCGACGAAGTCGCGGATGTCTCGGTGCACGCGGCTCTCCGCCTCACGAATGGACGGCGCACCACCCTCCACGCGTTGGCGATCTGGATCGTAGCGGTAGGTGTCGTGCTCCAGCAGCAGGATCTGCACGTTGGCCTGGTCGCCTGCACCGGGCGCGATGCGCAGCTGTCCGCCAGGCGCGGGCCCCGGCAAGGCGTCGCCGAAGTCCTCGCGATCCTGAGGCGAGATCCACTCGATGCCGAAGTTGCCTGCGTTCAGCCGCCGATCGACCTGGATCACTCGGCCGCCGCCGATATCCACGGAGAAGTCAGCCGTGGCCTGGACGCCCGCATCGGCCAAGGCCTCGTCGATGAGCTCGAGCCCGCGCGTCTCGCTCAGCGTGCGGAAGTCGCGCGCGCGCGGCGTGCGTGGCGCCGGAGGTGGACCACAAGCGGCGACTGTGAGGAGCGCGAGCAGGAGGAGTAGGCGGTGACGCTGCATGGAGTTCATTCGAGGGTGAGAGGGTAGTGGACGACCATGTCGGGACCGTCAAACGAAGGGAACTGGGCGTTCCTCGCAGCCGTGCGCAGGCAGTCGCCGCATTCGCCCCCTGTGACCGCGGCCGGACCCTGGAGATTCACGCGCGCCACGTGCCCGGTGGGCGAGACTCTCAGCCCGAAGATCAGGCGTCCACGCACGGCCTCGTCGCCGGCCGCCAGCACCAAGCAGCGGCGAATCCGGCCCATGGCGCCGTCCATGCCCGCTTCGATCTGCGATCCCGAGAGCTGTTGCTCGCCGCCCGTGGCGCTGAGGTCGAGGCTCCGTGGACCCGCGCCGCCCAGATCTTCCCCGTGGGTTTCGATCCTGGCGAGCTCAGCTTCCGAGGCCCCCCCGGGCTCCGCGTGCGTGCCATGTCGTCGCCCATGTCGCCGCGGTCGCTCGTCGGGGCTGGCCTCCGCGACCCCGCCGTCGATGGGCTCCGGAGCCCTCGCCACAACCACGTTCTGTATCGGTCGGAGCCACAGGGCCCAACCCACGGCGGCAGCCGCGCCCCAGAGGACGCTGGCGGTCAGGAAGCCTGCGACATAGCGTGACACGCGCGCCTTATACCACGGGCCTCATGATTGCCGCGCCCCTGGACCACTTTACGCGGGGTCGCGCCTGCCCTGCGGATGTCGCCACCGAGCGCTCGGACCTCGGGGGCCGCGTCCGCGCCTGGGACGTGTCTCGGGCGTTGACCCGGCATGCGGCCTCGCCTACGGTCGCGGGGTGCGCGCTCTTCGATCCATTTTGTCCCGCGTGGCCTGGGCTTCGATGCTCGCGCTCCTCGCGCTGCCACGCCTCGCGGCGGCGCAACCCGAGTCGTCGGGTGAGCTTCCGCCCTCCCTGCAGGAAGCTCCCGAGCTCGAGGTCCCCGGCGCCCGACGCGAGCTGCCCCGCGAGCCCATGGCGCTGCGGGTCGAGGTCGGCGCCGGCGCCAGCCTGCGCTTGGTGCAGAACCACGACTTCGATCAGGACACCTTCGCGCCGAGCTTTCTGACGGCGCGCGCCGCCTTTCAGTGGCATCAGCGGGGCCGTCTGCGGCACGGGGTGGGCCTCGGCGTCACGACCAACCTGAGCGGCGACGGCTCCTTCCAGACCGGGCTCGATCCCGTTCAGCAGTGGGTGTTGACGCCGCTCTATGTGCTCGAGCTGCGTTTCTCGGACGAGCCCGTGCCCCTCTTCGATCTGGCCGCCACCGTGGGCTTGCCGCTCGCGCTCACGCCCGGCTTCTCGCCCGGGGCCGAGCTCGACGTCACCTTCACGGCACGCATCCTCGCGGGCCTGGGGGCCTACGTCAGCGTCGGTGGCTGCGCCTTCTTCGGCGGCAAGTCGCGCGCGGGCAATCTCACCGTTCACCCCATGGTCAGCGCGGAGGTCGGCCTCGCGCTGCGCTACGAGCTCTTGCCATGAGTTACGCCTCACAGCCTGGCCATTCCGAGGAGCGTGCCTCCGCTCGCGCCCCGCGAAGTGCGTGGGCACGACGCGCGCCCTTGTGGTTTTTGTTCGTGTTTCTCGTGGGGCCGGCCCCCGGAGAGGTCGGCTCCTGTGGACAGGCCGACGTGCAGCTCGACGCCCAGCAGTACTGCTTGCAAATCCAGGCCTACGAATGCGCACGCATCGACGCGCGCGGTGAATACCCGACGGCTCGGTTCGCGGACCTCGCCGCTTGTCGTGACGCCGCCATCGGTACCTGCGAGGACAGGAGCTGGCCGCCCGCCTGCCAGCCCTATCCGACCCGGACCGAAGGTCAGGCCTGCATCGACCAGCTGGCGCGCGCCTCCAACGTGAGACTGCCCATCACCGCCATCCCCGAATGCGATCTGTGCCCATGAGCCGCCGCAGAGAACACCAACCTCGGCACGTTCAGCTCACCCTGGTCGGGGTGGCCGCGCTGTGCTTGCTCTCGTCGAGCTGCGCCGTGGTCGCCTCGCGCGCCGACTACGCGGACTATCGCGCCGTGCGTGTCGCCAGCGACGACCAGGCGCGCATGATCGCGGGACGTGACTACCTGAGCCGCCATCCCGACGGGCGCTGGGCCCCTCAGCTGCAGCGAGAACGCGACGGCGCCGAAGACGGCCTGTTCGAGGCGGGCCGCTCCACCACCGAAGGCCTGCGCCTCTACCTCGAGGTCTACCCCGACGGTCGCTTCGGCGGTCAGGCACGTCAACGTCTCGCTGCGCTCACCGCCGTGCAGAGCCATCGCAGCGAGGAGCAGGAGACCGCTCGTGACGTACGTCAGGAGCAGCGCGACGCCATCGCGGAACAGCGTCGCAGCTGGGGCACGCGTTCCGTCACCTTCTGGTCGCGCGTTCTGATGAGCGTCAACGAGTGGGGCGTGCCCCTCGCGCAGGTGGCGTCGGCGAACCCCGAGTTCTCCGAGGCCTTCGGACGCGAGCCTCGACCGATCTGCTCCGCCAGCGAGTGCATCAAATTCTACCGCATGGACTTCGGCATTCCGGTGCCGGGCCGCACGCGCATCGAGCGCAACCTGAGGATCCTGCTGCGGCTACGCATGCAGAACGGCAAGCTCGAGCGGGCCGAGATCCTGATGCCTTTTCGTGGGTTCTCGCGTTGGTACGAGCTGGCCCACGACGAGCTCGTCCAAGACGGAGATCCCGAGGAGCGCCAGGCGGCGATCGAGTGGGCGCGTCAACAGGTGGTCCCCGCGATCCGCGCCGCGGCGCCCAGCGCGCATGGCGTGGACGTCGTGCCCGAGCCGATCGACCCGCCCACGGTGCACATGCCCGCGAGCGCGGAGTCTGACGGAGAGGGCGCGCCGACCGATCCCGAGGCGGGGGCCGCAGCGACCCCGGCAGCGGCGGCGGACCCCGAGGCGGGCGCACCCGCCGAGGTCCCGGAGGGCGTGATGGTGTTGCCGATCGCGCTGCAGGGGCTCTCCACCGACTCGCTCCGCTTCGTGATCTTCGCGGCTGGCGACGACGACGATGGCGTGGCCTACGACGGCCTGTTCATCGAGCACGTCCAGCCCGCCGCTGATGAGTAGACCTTCCGCGTCGCGAGGTATGAACATGCGCCACAGCCTTCTGGTCAGCGCCGTCGTCTTCGCCGGCTGCGGTGGGGGCGGGACTTCGCCCGGGACGGACGCCGGACCCACCGTGACGCCGGCGCAGACCGAGCACCGCGTCGCCTTCGAGGGACAGGAGCGCTACGTCGAGGGCCTGACGGTCTTGGGCACGGATCTCACGGGCGCCCACGTCGAGGTCGAGCTCGGGTCGCCCTTCGATCTGCTCGACAGCCGCTGCACCCACGCGCGTTGCGGCGCCGTGCTGCGCGTGCGTGACACCCGGCCCAATCGCGGCGTGAGTGTGCCCGCGCCCATCGACACGGAGAGCGTCTTCGTCGTGGTCGTGGACGCCAGCGGCGCCCGCCACCGTGGGCTCGTCTCCGTCAACCCGTTGGACACCATCACGGGCGCTGGCAGTACACCGCTCACGGTGGGCAGTGGCGTGCTCTTGGCGTCGTCGGCGGATGCGAGCGCGGTCTCGACCGTTCGCGGCCCCGTCGGTGACACGCCCCTGCGCTGGGTCATCTTCGGAGACGCCAACCTCCATGGCACCTTGGATCTACGCGCTGCGGATCTCCCGGCCGAGGCGACCGCACGATCGGGGGGGCATGCGGGCGGACTCGCCGGCGTGGCCGGGGACGGTCCCTCGGGCGGCGCGCCTGGTGCGGCCGGATCCGGCGCGGGCGGCGGCGGCGCGGGCGAGAGCGGCACGGCCGGCTCGGGCGCGGACGGCACGCCCCTCACGGGTGGCGCCGGTGGCGTGAGCACAGATCAGCTCCCGGGCACCTGCTTGGGTGACTTCACCGCCACGGGCTGCGGTGGTTCGGGCGGAGGCGGATCCGAGACGGGCGCGGGCGGCGCGGGCGGGGGCGCAGCGCTCATCGTCAGCCTCGGCACGCTCGATCTGACGGGCGCGCGGATCCTCGCCTCCGGCTCGCCGGGCCAGGACGGCGGTGGTGGAGGTGCGGGCGGCAGGCTCGTGCTCGCGGGCACCTCCATCGTAGGCGCGCCTACCGTGGACGTCGCGGGCGGGGAGGGCGGCGCCTCCCTCGCCGGGGCTGGCGACGGCGGCGCCGGAGGCGGCGGCATGCTGCGCACCGATGGCCCGTCCTCGATCACCACGACCCGGCCCGGACCGAGCTTCGACCTCGACGGGTGGTCTCCCTTGGTGTCGGCCCGATCCGTCGTGCTCACGGGGCACGCGGCGCCCGACGCGCAGCTCTCCATCGCGCTCCTCGCACAGGCGCCTCTGGCCACGACCCAGGCGGACGCATCGGGGGTGTTCAGGGTCGAGCTGGCGCTGACGCCCGGCTTGAATCGGCTCTCCCTGAGCGAGACCTCGGGCGGCGCCAGCGTCCGCAGCTGGAGCGGCACGAGCGTGGAGCTCGCGCGCATCGGGGGTTCGCCGCTCGCCATGCCCGTGGGCGGCGTGCTCGACGTCGTCAGTCTTCCCGCGGACGAATGAGCTTGGAAGTGGCGGGTCCTGCCCGTCGCGCGGCGGCCGTTAGACCCGCGCTCGATTGACGTGGAAGGGCTGCCGGGCGACAAGGGGATCATGAAGCGATCCTCGCCGCAGGATCCGTGGCCGAGCGAACTCCTGGTCAGCGACGCCATCGGTCGCCTGATGGAGTTCTGGGGTTTCAAGCGCAACATGGGCCGCGTCTGGGCCGTGCTCTACCTCTCGGACAGGCCCCTCTCCGCCGCGGAGCTCCGCTCGCGGCTGGGCTTGTCGAGCGGCGCGGTCTCCATGACCGTGAACGAACTGTCGCGTTGGGGCGTGGTGAAGCGCGTGTGGCAGGCGGGCGAACGGCGCGACTACTTCGTGCCCGAGGGCAACATCTGGAAAATGGTCTCGCGCGTCTATGCGCAGCGCGAGAAGGTCGAGGTGCTCGACGCCATCGACGCCTTCGAGCATGCGTTGGCGCTGGCCGAGCAGAAGGCCGCGAGCGCCAAGCCCGACGAGGCCGAGCGCGCGACGCGGCAAGTGGAGCGCATCCGTGGCCTGCTGAGCCTCGCGCGTCTGGGACGGCAGCTGATCGAGGCGCTGCTCGAACGCGGACGCCTCGACGCCACGCCGCTGCTCGGCATCCTGCTCGGCCAGTCTCGTAAATGAGGCGGACGTGAGCAACAGAAGGTCGTCGAAGTCCGCGACTGCGGCTCGCCCCAACCCGACGACGGACGGATCGCGCCCGCGACCCGCCTCCGGGGGAGAGGATGTGTTGGCTTGGCTCGAGCGCGTCCTCGACGCCCGCGCAGCGCGCCTCGGCCTCACGGCGCTGATCGTGATCTCGGTCCTGCCCTACGCCTGGATCGAGCACGACCTGCGCTACCTCTTCCTGTCCGTGTTCGGCGCGGAGTTCCTGCTGCGTGTGCTGCTCCTGGTCTCGGGCCGGACCCGCTTCACGCTCTCGGAGGCGTTCTTCCTGCTGGCGGATGTGCTCGCGCTGTGGAGCTTCCTGCCCGTCGAGGGGCTGCTGCCGGAGCCCTACCGCATCCTCTTCCGCAGCCTGAGGCTCGTGCGCCTCGTCGTGCTCGTGCGCTTCTTCCGTGGCCTCGTGCTCGACGTCTGGGTCGTGATGACGCGACGCGAGCAGCTGCAGCAGCTCGGGCTGGTCACGGCGAGCGCCGTCGGGATGACCTTCGTCGCCGCCGTCGTCCTGAATCAGCTCACGATTTCCTATGATTACGATCTGAACCCAACATCCGTCGATGGATTCTGGGACCGCATGTGGTGGGCCTTTCGCCAGGTCGAGAGCCCCGACAATCTGGTCCACACGCTGCGCCTTCACCCGGCGCTGATCGTCGTCTCGCTGGGGCTCACGGTCGTGGGCGTCTTCATCTTCTCCTACCTCGTGGGTATCGGAACCAGCGTCGTGGAGCAGGTGCTGCGCGCGCAGCGGCGGCGACCCGTGGCTCATCGCGCGCACACGTTGATCGTCGGTCCACGGGCCGAGAGCGAGATCCTGGTGCGCGAATTCGCCCGCATCCACGAGAAGAATCGCGTGCTGCGCGGCGAGCACCTGCGCGAGATCTGGAGCTGGCTCTGGTGTGGCGGGCCGCGAGCCCAGCTGCGCACGCGTCTGCGCATGACCGTGCTCGGCGAGGCCGAAGAACCGCCGGCGTATCTGTACGAGCGAGAGCTGAAGCGCGTGGTCTATCGGCAGGGTGATCTGGTGGACCAGGCCGCCCGCGAGCGCATCTCGGCGGCTCAGGTGAAGCGCCTACTGCTGCTCTCCGAAGAGTCTCTGGGGGACGACGCCGACGCCGTGGCCTTGACCCGGCTGGGCGCGCTTCGGCGCGACAACCCCAGCGCCCACGCCTACGTCGAGCTGCTCGAGACCCGGAACCGAGATCTGGTCGAGGCGATCGGCGGGGAGGGCACCGTACCGCTCGACATGCCGCGCGTGCTCGGCCTCTTCCTGGCCCAACATCTGATCGCGCCGGGCGTGGCGCCGCTCTTCCACGAGCTGCTGACCGCCGACGGGTCGGAGATCTACACGCACGTCTTCGTCGATCCGGCGGAACATCGCATGCTCGAGCGCTTGCGCGGCGAGTTCCCGAGCTTCGAGGCGCTGGCCGCCGCGGCCTACCGCACGCACGCCGTCACGCTGCTCGGTACGTTCGAGCGGGACGGGCAGGGCGCGCCCCTGACGGATCTGCTCGCCGTGTCCTCGGTCGCTCCTCGGATCGCGCCCCTCGGGACGCCCGTGGAGCAGCCGCAGCTCGCTGGCCTGGTCGGCCTGGCCGAGACCTACGGGCCCTTGCGGCGCTTCACGCGCGACCTGCTGAACGGCCGGGTGCCGGTTCAGCCCGACCCGCCCGCGGACCCCGCCATGGCGGGAGAGGCGGAGCGAATCGTGTCAGGATTGACACTAGAGGGCGCGGACATCGGGCGCGTGCTCGCCGTCGGCGCGAGTCGCGCGTTGCCGTCCTTGATCGAGGCGCTGCGCGGCTTCGCGCCCGAGGTCGCGATTCGGGTGCTGTTGACCGAGAAGGAAGCCGGCGGGGCCGTCGCGCACGCGCTGGCGGAGCTCGGAGATGCCGTCTCCGTGGTCGTCGAGCGCGGCGGTGATCTGGCCCAGACGGTCACGGACGCCTTGCGCCGGGAGCCCACGGACGCCGTCGTCTTCCTGTCGGACCCCATGGCGGCCGATCCGGACGCGAGCACGACCTTGCGGGTGTTGCGCTTCGCGCGGGCGCTCGCGACGGCCAAGCTGGCCTCACCGAGGCTGCATGTGGTGGCGGAGCTGTTGGCGACCGAGCGTGGGCGCGCCTTGGAGCAGCACGTCACGGCGCAGACGTGCGGCTTCGCGCCCGGTGAGCTGACCTGACCTTGCTCAGCACGCGCCGGGTGAAGAACTACTTCCTCGTCCACAGCGCCTTCGTGCCGGGCGTCGCGCAGGTCTACGAACGCTTGCTCGGACCCGACGGTCCGACGGTGCTGCGTTTCCGCGTGCCCACGACCGAGGGTGCCGGGAGCTTCCGCTTGCCAGAGATCGCGGCGGCCTTGGCGGCTCGCGGACGCATCCTGATGGCCCTCGAGCTGCAGGATGGTGAGGTCGTCGTGGCACCGAGATACGACCTCGAACTTCCCGAAGGCGAGCCCCGAGCGATCTTCGCCTTGGGGGAACTCCGACCTCGGTAGAAAGTTTACATAATATATCTTCTGCGAACCTACATATGGGTTCGGCGGGCATGCCCAGCCGCAGGTCTCTTCTGGCTGGCCCGGCCGGCCGGCGACCCGCCGTGGGCTCAGCCGCCAGCGTCGAAGGCGAACAGGCTGCCCCCGTTCGACAGCGCGAAGCCACGACCGTTGAGCACCGAAGGCGCCGCGCCGAAGCCCGTGCCGCTGCTCAGCCGTGCCACCTCGCGACCGGTTCGCGCCTCGAGCGCGAGCAAGGCGCCGCGCGACTGGCCGAGGAAGAGCAGCCCGCGAGCCACACGTGGCGCCGACGGATAGCCGTGGGTGATCGGATGGTGCCAGCGGACCTCGAGCGAGTCGCGGTCGAGCCCGAGCGCGCCCTCGTCGGCGGAGGTCATCAGGAGCAGGTCTCCCGCGGTCGCGAGCCCGAGCCCGCCCGTCAGGTTGGCCTCCCGGCGAAGCACGCTGCCGCTCGAGAGCTCGAGCTCGTACAGCCCGGCCGCGAAGGAGGCGGCGTAGAGCTTGTCTCCGACCACGAGCGGCGTGGTGTCGACGTCCAGGAAGCGCGGTGCGCCCCCGGCGTTTGGATCGACGTCCACGCTGGTGTCCCGCTCCCAGACGAGCGAACCGTCGCCACCGTCCAGGGACACCACCGTGCCGTCCGAGCAACCCGTCAGAATGCGGCCGTCCACGTAGGCCAGACCGGCGTGCCCGCTGATGGAGAAGCCGTCGATGGGCTCTCGGTGATAGCTCCAGAGCAGCTGGCCCGAGTCGGCGGCGAAGGCCACGACCTGGTCCATCTCCGTCACCACGTAGAGCGTGTCGTCGACCAGGAGCGGCGGCTGGCGCACGGGGCCGCCCGCTGTCTCGGTCCAGCGCAGCGAGAGATCGCGACCTCTCAGCGAGTGGATGACGCCGTCGTCTCCGGCCACGTAGAGCACGCCTCGCCGCCTGTCGATGGCGGGCGTGGCCTCGATCGAGGCGCCCACGTCGTAGCTGGCGCGTCGGCGGCCCGATGCGTCCATGGCGTAGAGCAGACCTTCGGTCGTGCCCACGTAGACTCGGTCCCTGGACGGATCCAGCGCCGGCTGGGCGTGCTCCACTGGCGCGTACGGGCCGGATCGCGGATCATCACGAGTGATACGATTCGTCCAGCTCACGGCCAAGATGCCGCTGTGGACGCTCGGTCGCGCCGAGGTCTCGCTGCCGAGCCAGCCGAAGGTCTCTGGGCTCACGCCCCCTGTGCCGAGGCTCGCGCACCCTGTGAGCAGCGCGAGTGCGCCCATGGCCCAGCGAGGGAGCGCTGGCCTGGGGCTCGTCACTGCCCGCCGTTCGCCGGGACTCCCGGAGGGCCACCGGCGCCCTGCTTGGACTGGAGCCGCCGAATGAGTTCTTGAATCTGCTCGGGCGAGAGGTTCCCGGCGCCGCCCGGGCCTCCCGCGC
>JAACVI010000335.1 GCA_009992505.1 Myxococcales bacterium | reverse complement strand
TGACCTCAGCAGCGACGCCGCCCACTGCGGCAGCTGCGGCACCAGCTGCGGCAGCTCCGAAGCCTGCCTGTCGACCGATCCGCGCGCCGCGGGTGCCGTGTGCGAATGCAACGTCGGCACGGCCTGCACGAGCAACGCCGACTGCTCCGGTGGACGCATCTGCATCCCCGAGCTCAACCTGAGCTCCAACCCGGACGACCTGCACGGCGGAGGTGCTACCGACGCGCTCTTCAGTGGTGGCTACTGCAGCAGCGGTCGACCCGGTCCGGGGGTGTCCGTCTGCGATCCCGCGGCGGACGACTGCGGCGCGTGCTCGAGCTGCTTGTCGGTGAGCAAGACGGGCGCGCCGATCTACGCTTGCCTCCAGGACTGCAGCGTGAACGTCTTCGACAATGGTGGCTGTCGACCTGGCTACCAATGCGATCCCGTGACCGCAGCTTGCATCGAGGGCTGTACCACGAACGCCCAATGCAACCGCGTTCGCCTCGCGGATGGCAGCGTCACGACCATCGTGGACGGCACCGGCGTGTGCAACACCGCCACAAGTCGTTGCGAGCACATGCAGGCGCCCGGTTCGCACACCGGAGACGCCTGTCCCGACGACTTCTCCTGCCCGACCAACCAGCAGTGTGTCTTCGCGATCGACGGCGCGTCGTCGTCCGTGTCCTGGCCGGGTGGCTACTGCTCGCGCACGGCGTGTGAGGTCGCCGGCTTCTCCTGCCCCGGGGACGCGGTGTGCACGGGCCGTAGTCCGGGTCTCACGTTGGATCAGCCGCGCTGCTTGCATCCCTGCACCTTCATGGGCGAGAGCGGAAACGCGACGCTTCGCGTGGGCGTGAACGGCCACGGCGTCGAATGTCGCGCGGGCTACTCGTGCAGCTGGGATGGCACCAGCATCGTGGGCACGCCCAGCAGCGGCAGCTGCCAGCCTGGCAACTACAACGCGGTCGCCAGCGCCAACTACGGCGCCTCCTGCAGCAACGACTCCCAATGCTACTCGCCCTATGGCCTCGGTCGTTGCTTCGGCGAGCCCGGCGCACCGCACTTCTGCACGCTGCTCGACTGCACAATCCAGGACACGGTGGGCACCGCCTGCGGCTCGAACGTGTGCGCCCCCATCAGCTCCGACGGCCGCATCGAGGGCTGCGTGAAGTCGTGCACGTCGGCCACCGACTGCAACGCGAACCAGGGCTGCGTCGTGGGCGGCGGCTCGCGCATCTGCGTCAACTACTGCCACAGCGGGCTCGACTGCCGCAGCGGCCAGACCTGCTCCATCCCCGCAGGGGAGACCGCCGGAACATGCATCTGAGTCCACGCGCTCGGCACGTGACTGGCCAGGCCCGTGCGCTTGGGCTCATCGGGGCATGCGTCGTCGGCGTGCTCTGGCTCGCGTCGCATCCGAGCTTCGTGCGCGCTCAGGACACCACCGCGGAGGTGTCGGCATCGCCCGACATGGACGTGGCCGTGGTGGCGTCGACCTCCGCCAGCATGCGTGGCCCGATCTGGATGCTCTTGCCCGTCAGCGTCGGTGCGCTGCCCAGCTGGATCGAGCCCGCCGCCTCCTCCGTGAACACCGAGCTCGTGCGCCAACACGATCCAGTACTCGACGTCGGCAGCCTGCGCGCGCGCCTCGAGGCTCGCGTGTCGGCCCCGCCGGCCCAGCTGACGAACTTCCAGATCGACGCCTGGATGAGCCACTCGCGCAGCGCCATCACGCACCTGGCGAGCATGGAGTACGAGCAGGCGCACATGGATCTGCTGCAGACCGAGGCCGTCAGCGAGCGCGCCGCGGAGGAGCTGAATCGCGAAGATCATCGCGCCCACGCCGTGCTCGAGACCTGCCTCTACCTGGTGCGCGTCTTCGTCGAGACCGATCAGTTCGCGCGCGCCGAAGAGCACGCGCGCGAGTGCCGCATGCTCGTGCCCGGTCTGCAGGCCAACGCCATCGCGCAGACGCCGGAGGTCAACGAGGTCTTGCACCACGTCGACGAGGCCATGCGTCACGAGCCGCGCGGTCACCTGCGCGTCGAGAGCAACCCTCCTGGTTGCACCGTGCGCCTGAACGGCCTCGTCTTCGGTCAGACGCCCTTCACGATGGGCGACATGGCCCGCGGTGACTACCGACTGCAGGTCGAATGCGACGACAACGAGCGCGGCCGCGTGCACCACATTCGCGTCGGCGAAGACGAGACCGTCGTGCGCGTGGATGCGCGCTTCGAGCAGGCCTTCGAGACGCGCTCGATTCCGCATCTCCACTACCCGGATCGCGATCAGAGCCGCGAGCACCGAGTGCTCGACGCGCTGCGTCTGGCCCACGACAGTGGCGCTAGTCAGATCATGCTCTTCGTCCCCGTGGACGGCGGCGTGCGCATCGACAGGCTCGATGTCGCCACCCAGAGCGTCGTCGCTTCCGTGCGCCTTCCCGGCCGACCCGAAGCCGTGCCGCCGATTCCCAACGCGCTCCTCGCGCCGGCCGTGCGCGCTCTGACCGCAGGCCGCTCCATGGACTTCAGCGTGAGCCCACTCGCGCCCATGCAGCCTTGGGACGGGCCCCACAGCCGACCCGCTGTGGCGATCCAATCCGAAGCGGCCGCCTTGGCCGCTGTCGCCCGAGACGGCTCCAACGACGGATCTCCTGGAGCCGCAGGGGAATGGCGAGGCTCCCTTCGCGGCAGCGCGCGGCCCCATGCCACCCTCGGCTGGGTGCTCGCGGGCGTCGGTGTCGCGGCTCTGGGCGCAGGCTTCGGTCTGGAAGCGCGCAGCCGAAACCTCGGCGATCGTTACGCCATCGCCTTCCCCTCGGACGTCGACTTCACCTCACGCCAGGGCGACTGGCGAACGAGTCGCTACCCCGTCTACGGCCTGGCCGCGCTGGGCGGCGCCGCCACCAGCCTCGGTCTCGGCCTCGCCCTGCCGGAGCGCCGAGGTGTACCGTGGCTCGCGTGGGTGAGCGCTGGCGTCGGTGCCGCGCTCCTCGTCGGGGGTGTGGTGGTCGGTGTGCAGGCCGACTCCTGCGGAAACATCGCCAGCGACAGCGTGCGCTGCGTCGCGCGCGCCAAGCATGTCGACCTCTCCGTCCTGCTCTCGATGACGGGCGCGCCACTGCTCAGCGTGCCCCTGAGCTACCTGCTGATGCCGGCGCATTCGAACGTGACGGTCCGTCTCGACCTGGGTCCTGGTCACGCAGGCGTGGTGCTCGAGGGGGCGCTGTGAGCCGGGCGAGCGCGATGCGC
>JAACVI010000334.1 GCA_009992505.1 Myxococcales bacterium | reverse complement strand
ACTGAGGCGCGCGGCTAGGACTCGTCGGGCGCGTGGCGCGTGACGTCGTCCGTGCCGAGCAGCTCCATCAGCGCGGGCACGAGCTTCTCCGCGTCCCCGACGATGGCCACGGCGGCGTCCTTGGGATGAATCCGTGCGCGCACTGCGGCGTCCGCCTCGACCTTGGTCACGGCGCGCACGCGCGGGATGTAGTCGTCCCAGAAGGACTCGGGCAACCCGGCGAGCGCAGGCCCGAAGCGCTGATCCAGGCACTTCTCGGGGGTGTCGATCTCCATGCCCCGAGCGCCGACGAGGTAGCCCTTGGCGAAGCGCAGGCCCGCCGCGGGACAGCCGCGCTCGGTCCAGGCCTCGAGCAATTCGAGCTCGATGCGCAGGCACTCGAGGGCATCCTCGGCGCTGGGGAAACTCGAGATGCTGAAGAGCCCACGCTTCTGACTCAGGCTGATGCGTGACCCCACGCCGTAGCTGAAGCCCTCTTGCTTGCGGATGCGATTCACCAGCGGAGAGGAGAAGGTCTCGCCAAAGGCGGTGTTGGCCAGCATCAGGGGGAAGAGCTGAGGATCTCGAAAATGCGTGCCGTGGGTGCCGATCAGGAGCTGGGATTGGCCGCGCTCGGGCTTGTGGATCACGCGCGCTCGCCGACCTCGCACGTGAGGAACGGCGGGAACGTCGATCGGAGTGCGCGGACCTCGCGGCAATCCTCCGAGGTGTGTGCGCAGCAGGCGCTCGGCCTCGGTCGCGTCGACGTCGCCGGCCATACCTACGACCAAGTTGCGCGACGTGAGCGTGCTCCGCCAGTGCGCGACGAGATCCTCGCGCTGGATGGCGCGCACACTCCGTCGCGTGCCGAGCATGCCGCGACCGTAGGGATGGTCCGGGTAGAGCATGCGGTAGAGGTGTCGGCCCGCGAGGCGCCGATCCTCATCGACCAGCTGGGTGATCCCGGCCAAGGTCGAGCGCCGCTCGCGCGCGAGATCCTTCGGGCGGAAGGCCGGCTCGAGCAGCATGTCGGCGATCATCGCGATCAGCGGCTCGAGGTTGCGGGAGAGCACGCTGGCGTTGAGGGTGACGCTGCCCTGCCCCACCTGGATCGACAGGCGCGCGCCGAGATCCGCGAGACGATCCTCGACCTGCGCAGGGCTCGAGCCCCGCCCACCCGAGCGCAGGATGCGCGCCATCAACCTCGTCGCGCCTTCGCGATCGGGCGGGTCCGCGAGGCTGCCGCTGCGAAAGCCGAAGGACAGATCCACGAGCGGGAGATCGTGGCTCTCCTCGACCAGGACGCGAGCGCCGCCGAGCAGAGGGAACGCCGTGTGACGAGAAGCCTGAGTCATGAGCCGACCTCCGGAACGACCTCGACCACGCTGCGCTGGGACGAGACCAGATAGCGGCGCGCCGCGTCGCGGACGGACTCGGCCGTGGTCGTGCGGTAGGCCTCCAGGCGATCGAAGACGCGCATGGCGTCGCCGAGCACCGCCTCGTGGAAGCCGATCTGCTCGGCTTTGCCGGCGACGGTCTCCATGGAGGTGAGAAACGAGAACTCGAGGCTGCTCTTGGCGCGCGTCAGCTCCGCTTCGCTGGGACCCTCTTCGAGGAAGCGCACCAGCTCGGCGTCGAAGAGCTCGAGCACGCTCGCGGGATCGACGTCTTCACGCATGGACAGCCAGACATCGAAGAGCCCCCCATCGCGAAAGGGTGTCACGTGGCCTCGCGCCGAGACGCAGAGCTCGCCTTCATGGACGAGCATGCGCGGGAAGCGTGCGCCGCGGCTGCCGAAGAGGATCTCGCAAGCCACGGCGAGCACGGGCCAGTCCGGATCGTCGAAGGCGGGCGCGCGATAGCCGATGGCGTACTTGGGCGTGGGCGTGGTGAAGCGGATCTGGGCGCGACGCTCCGTGCGCTGCGCGGGCGCGCTCTTGCGCACGCGTCGCGGGAGCCTGGACGGAGGGATCGCGCCGTACGCGGCCTCGACCCGACGCAGCACGTCGGTGGGAGACACGTCTCCGGCGACGACCAGCACGACGTTGTTGGGTGCGTACCAGCGTCGATAGAAGGTCTGCGCCGAGCGCAGATCGAAGCGACGGATGTCGCGCGCCCAGCCCAGCGTCGGCCAGGCGTAGGGGTGGCCCTTGAGCGCGGTAGCGTAGAGCTTCTCCACGGCCAAGCCCTCGACGTCGTCGTCCACGCGGCTGCGGCGCTCGCTGAGCACGACGTCACGCTCGGCCAAGAGCCGCTCACGATCGAGCTTCAACCCCGCCATGCGATCGGCCTCGACCTCGACACAGCGTGAGAGCGCGCGCTTGGGGCAGGTCTCGTAATAGTAGGTCCAGTCGGTCCAGGTCGCGGCGTTCACCTCGGCGCCCACGGCCTCGAAGGCGCGATCGAGCTCGCCCTCCTCGCGGCGCTCGGTGGCACCGAACATCAGATGCTCGAAGAAGTGCGCCAGGCCCGTGCGGCCGTGCTCCTCGTCCGCGGAGCCCACGCGAAACCAACTCTGGTAGCTGACGATGGGCGCGCGCCGGTCGGGCAGGACGCGCAGCTCCATGCCGTTGGAGAGGTGATAGCGGTGCAGCGTGAGGCCGCCGAAGGGTACGGCGTCGGACGTTGCGGCGCGGACCTTGGGGGCGCTGTGGTTTCGAGCCATGAGGCGGCACTGTGGGGGCGCCGGGTTCGGAGGTCAACGGCGCATGATGGCGGGCAGCCCGCTCACTTGTCGCTGGCGGCTCCGCAGGTCGGGCAGCGCGTATCCCAGATGCGCATGGGCGCGCGGCAGTACGTGCACAGACGGCTGAGGGGCAGGGCGCCGGCGTCCAGTGCGACCAGGGTGGGCGCGCCGGGATGCGCCTCGGAGGGGAGAATGGCCAGCCGCCCGCCGAGCAGCTCGGCGTCGGGCAAGGAGGCCAAGGTCGATAGCGCCGTGCGCAGGTGGATGCCCTGGCTGTCGTCGAGCACGGTGTCGATGGAGCGCGCCACGCGGGCGGTGAGCGCGACGACGAGCCCGCCGCTGCAGGGCGAGTCCACCACGAGCTCACTCGGCGCGGGACCGACCCAGGCGTGCGTCGCGTCCACCAACGAGCGCATGAGCTCGAGCGCGGCGTCGCGCGTGGTGGCGTCCGTGAGTGTGCCGGCGGGTGCCAGGCGCTCGGCGCTGGCGCGCATCAAGTCGGCCGACTCGCCCTCGAGGCGCAGGAAGAAGGCCGGCTCGCGGCTCTTGGGCGCGGGCGGCGCGGCGGCGACGGAGGGCCCAGCGCCTTC
>JAACVI010000046.1 GCA_009992505.1 Myxococcales bacterium | reverse complement strand
CCGCGACCCACGAACACCTGCAGGGGCTCCACGTGCTCGTGGATCTGATCGAGGCGGGCGAGGTCGAGCGAGCGCGCCTGTTGGTGCGGGCCTGGCACGAATGGCTGACGCCGCGCCTGGTGCGCGCCGCGGAGCTGGTCTCGGACGCGCCCATGGACATGACGCAGGACATGCAGCCGCCGGATTCGCTGCGGGCGTTCCTGCCCTCAGCTCCGCATGCCGAGCTGACATAGACGCAACTAGAGGTCGTTAGGCGATTACTTGGGAACCGTCCTTGGAGGTGGTGATGACGTTGATGATGAACGTGAACGAGACGCGAGAGACCGAAGTTCGACGGGCGGGGCCGTGGCGCGAGCAGGTGCGCGGGCTGAACATGCTGAAGGTCGAGGGCGACGACTACGAGATGGGCTACCAGCACGGTCAGATGCTGGCGGCGGAGATCCCGGAAGGTCCGCTCCCCTACTACGCGAGCTACACGACCAAGATCCTGGGCGACACCTTGGGTCCGCTGACGACCGTACTCGCGCCGCTCTTGAAGGCGACCATCGGTCGTCAGGTGGAGCGCAAGCTCAGCCCCTCGGTGCGACGCACGCTCGAGGGTATGGCAGAAGGCGCGGGCATGCCTGTGCGCGCGGTGCTCGACGGCGCGACCCTGCCCGACGCCCTGCTCTGGCTCGCGAGCCGGCTGATGCAGGTGAAGAACGAGGGGCCGGCCATGCACCACAGGCTCGCCCTCGGCCTCGGCTGCACGAGCGCTCTGGCCTGGGGCGGCGCGACCAAGGACGGTATGCTCCTGCACGGACGCAACCTCGACTACCACGGCGTCGAGTCCTGGCCGAAGCATCCGGCGGTGATCTTCCACGCTCCGACGGGCGCGATGCGCTACGTCTCCGTGGCCTCCGCGGGCGTGCCCGTGGGCGGCTTCACCTCGATGAACGAGGCCGGGCTCACGCTCACCGTGCATCAGCACATGTTCACGGCGAGCGCGCGCCTCGGAGGCGAACCCATCGGCGCGGTGGGCGAGCTCGTGATGCGCCACGCGCGCAATCTCGACGACGCCGAGCGCATCCTGGGAGAGCACACGCCCATCGGCTGCTGGACCTACGTGATCGCCGACGGCAATCGACGCGAGGTCCTGATCTGGGAAGAGAACCCGGTGCGCAAGGTCGCACGGCGCGTGAGCAGCTCGGAGGAGATGTGCAACTACACCAACATCTACCTCGACCCCGAGCTCGGGGCGACGGAGGACAACCTCTACGGCGCCTACTGGCGGCACAACCAAGCGCGTTATCAGCGCGCACGCGCCCTGCTCGAGCAAGGTCGCGGCGCGCACGACGCCAAGAGCATCGCGGCCATCCTCGGTGACGAGGGCGACAGTGACTGCCGGCTGTCGAAGTCGATCGCCATGCTGATGACCGTCGCCTCGGTCGTGTTCCGTCCCGAAGACGGCGCGCTCTGGGTCGCGACGGGCACGGCGCCCACGAGCAAGAACGCCTACGTTCCCTTCTCGCTGAAGCACGAGCGACACGCGCCCGAGCTGGGCGAGGTCCCCTCGCAAGACGGCAGCGCGCCCAGCGCCCAGGCCTTCCGCGCCTATCGCGACGCCTACATCGCCAACATGGACGAGGACGATCTGCCCAAGGCGCGGCGCCTGCTGAGCGAAGCCACGCGCCTCGCCCCGGAGCAGCCTCTCTACCACTTCGTCTCGGGCCACCTCGCGCTGGCGCAGGACGACGTGCGCTTCGCCGCCGACTGCTTTCAGCGTGCCCTTTCCCTCGGCCACGAGCACGAGGAGCGCCTCGCGAGCTTCCACCTCTGGCGTGGTCGCGCTCTCGATCAGCTCGGGCAGCGTCAGGAGGCGCGTCGCCACTACCTGCACGCGCTGGGGCATCGCGCGGATCCGCCCGTCACACGCGCCGCGCGTCGCAGCTTGCATCGCCCCTATGCTCCGAAGCCCGGACGTGCCAAGAAGGTCGAGTTCTCCTTCGGCGAGGTGATGGCTCCATGAGCGAAGCGACCCCCACACGACCCACGCTCCACTTCGAGCGCCACGGCGACTCCGGTCCCCCCGTGCTCTTGGTGATGGGCTTCGGCATGCGCGGGATCGTGTGGAAACCGCAGGTCGACGGCTTGAAGCAGGACCACCGCCTGATCACCTACGATCATCGCGGCATCGGTGAGAGCGAGAGCCCCGGCGGCAACTGGACCATGCGCGATCTGGCCGAGGACGCGCTGCGCGTGGCCGACGCCGCGGGCTTCGACTCCTTCCATCTGGTCGGGGTCTCCATGGGCGGCATGATCTCGCAGCATCTGGCTCTGGGCTGGCCCGAGCGTGTGCGCAGCCTCAGCCTCGTGGCCACCCACGCCGGGGGTGTGCTCTCGGCGTTGCCGACGCTGCGTGGCCTCTCCTTCTTCTTGCGCGCCAACCTCTCGCCACCCGCCGAGCGTGTCGACGCCCTGACGGAGTTGCTCTACCCCGCCGCCTTCGTGGCGCGCGCGGATCCCGCTCAGCTGAAGGCGCGCATGGCCGACAGCGTCGGGCAGCGCGCCAAACCCGACACCTTGAAGCGACAGCTCGGCGCGATCGTGCGCCACCGCACCCGCAGCGAGCTGGGCAAGATCACGGCGCCCACGCTGGTGGTGCAGCCTCGCCAGGACATCTTGATCCGTCCACGCGAGAGCGAGCGCCTGCACCGCCTGATCCCGGGCGCCCTGCTCTCACGCTACGACGAGTCGGGCCACGGGCTCATCTTCCAGGACGCCAAGCGCCTGAACGAGGAGCTTCGTCAGCACTTCGCCAAGGCCGAGCGTCGACGCAACGTGCGCACGAGCCAGGCCGCCCAGAGCCAAGCCGCGCAGTAGCGAGCGCCGCGGTCCACGCACGAACCAGGGAAGCGGGCGACGATTTTTGCTATCGTCAGCTTCTTGTCTCTCCCTCCTCGCCACCGGGGCCCACTCGTCGCAGTCGCCCTCTTGCCTCTGGCTCTGGCGTTCCTGCCCACATCCTCCTGGGGCCAGGCGTCCGCGACTCGAGTGTCCGCCACCACCGTGTCCACGGCAGCCCTGGGCACGAGCGCAGCGCCCAGCACCGCAGCGCCCAGCACCGCAGCGCCCGCCACCGCAGCGCCCAGCACCGCAGCGCCCAGCACCGCAGCGCCCAGCACCGCAGCGCCCGCCACCGCAGCGCCCAGCACCGCAGCGCCCGCCACCGAAGCGCCCCGGGTCGTGCTCTCGGAGCGCGTGCCGCACGCCTGGCTGCGCACCGACGCGG